>DATADG010000286.1:0-9997 GCA_036258655.1 Gemmatimonadales bacterium
GCCCAGGTCAGCGAGCTTGCCACCGAAATGAAGAGCTACGCCAAAACGCTCCCCGGTTCGGTGTTCGTGGTTGACCGGAGACATGGCGCGAACGGCGAGGAGCGTCCCGGACCAGCCTCTCGCGAGAAGCCCAGAGGAGCATGAGATGAACGTTACCTGCCCGAATTGCGCCACGATCTATCGGGTAGATCCGGCGAAGGTCCCTGTGAGTGGCGTGCGGGCCCGCTGCAACGTCTGCAGCGCGGTATTTCCGGTCCGGCGCGAAGGCGAAGGGGAGACGGTCCGGCCGGCGGCTCAGGAGCCACGTGGGGCAGGATCGGCACGCCCGGACATGCTGGCGACGGCTTCTGCTCGGCACGAGCCAGCATCGACACCGACTCCGGCACCGGCACCGCCAGCCCCGGCTCCAAAGGCGCAGCCGGTGAGCTCCGCTCCTGCTGCTGCTCCCCCAGCTGCACAGCCAAGACCCGCAGCCGCGGCGCCATCGGCTGGTGTGCCGACACCGGTAAGCTCCCCGCGCCCGGCCAGCCCACCCAGACCAGTGAGCCCCGCTATACCGCACACGCCTTCAGCCTCCTCCCCGGGAGCAAGGCCGCCTGCAGGTACCGGGGCTGCTGCGGGTGGCCCTGCGGTGCCACCGGGCTCTCCGGCAAGCCCGAATCGTCCTCACCCGACGCCCCCATTCGCCCCAGCAGCACCCGCGGCCCAGAAGCCCGCAACTCCCGGGGCCGGGACCCCTACGCCTCTCCGTACTTCCCCTTCTACTCCCGCGGCCGGCCGGCCCACCAATCCCTTCCTGTCTCAAGACCCGGCATTGAAGGCGCGCCGGCTCGCCCGTGCCTTGATTTCGGATATGGTCGTATACCATCCCGGCAAGCGTCAGGAAGGACTGCGTGACGGGAATCTCAAGGAACTGTTCGAGGAGGAGATCAAGAAGAGCTGGGAGGAGTACGCTGAGCAGGTCGGCAGGGAGCTAGCAGAATCCACTAGCTACTTCCGCGAGGCACTCAACGAGATCCTCGCAGGCGGCCGGCAGGTGTTTTGAGGAAGGGCGGTGAGTCCCATTAATTTTCCCTGCATACCTTCCAGGAGCCACGGAGATGTCCGAGCTGGTCGATCGTCTCAGCGACTTACAACGCCGGGTAGCTGAACTCCGAGACTTTCTTTGACTTATCGGGGAAGTCCGAGCGGCTGGCAGTACTGGAGGCACAGCAAGCCTCGCCCACCTTTTGGGCGGATCCCGACACTGCCCGGGTCTCAGTACAGGAGATCAAGACTCTCAAGAACTGGCTGACACCCCACGACAATCTGAATCATCGGCTCCGAAACGCGCTCGAGATGGCCGAGCTGCTCGATTCCGAGCCCGATGAAGCCCTCGCAGCCGAGCTCTTCAAGGAAGCGGACGAGATTGAAAAGGCCGTGGAAGCGTTCGAGCTCCAGGCCATGCTACAGGGCCCTGAGGATGCTCGCGACGCGCTCCTCACCATCCATCCTGGAGCCGGTGGTACGGAGTCTCAGGATTGGGCCGAAATGCTGATGCGAATGTACGTTCGCTGGGCTGAGCGGCATGGATTCGAGGTCTCCGTGCTGGACCTGCTGCCAGGTGAGGAGGCCGGGATCAAGTCGGTATCCATCGAGATTCGGGGCCAATACGCGTACGGCTACCTCAAAGCCGAAAAGGGCGTGCACCGGCTGGTACGAATATCGCCCTATGATTCCCAGGCCCGACGGCATACGTCCTTCGCTTCGGTATTCGTCTACCCCAACGTGGACGACACGATCGAGATCGATCTGCGGGATGAAGACATCAAGATGGATGTGTTCCGAGCCTCAGGAGCTGGTGGACAGCACGTCAACAAGACGTCCTCTGCCGTGCGGCTCACCCACATACCAACGAACACCGTCGTATCATGTCAGCAGGAGCGCAGCCAAACCAAAAATCGGGCGACAGCCATGAAGATGCTGCGAGCTGCCTTGTACCAGAAGAAGTTGGAGGAACAGGAGGCGGCCCGCGCAGCGGTGGAGGCAACCAAGACCGACAACTCCTGGGGCAATCAGATTCGGTCCTACGTCTTTCAGCCGTACACCATGGTGAACGATCACCGCACCGAGGTGAAGATCGGCGATGTTCAGCGCGTGATGGATGGCGACCTGGACGCGTTCATTCAGGCGTATCTCAAGCGCTTTGGAGGCAAGGCGGCGTGAGGACCATGGAGGAGCGGTCTTACGTGGAGGCTGCCCGGCGAGACAAGCGCGCGGCCCTCGAAGCTCGCGGCGTGCCCGCCTTCGCCTATCGGTACGAGCGCAGTCATACGGCCGCCGAAGCACTCGCTGCCTATCGTGACGAGATGGGTGATGCCGGGCCTCGGGTCCGGATCGCTGGCCGTATCGACCGGCTCGGCTCCCACGGGAAGACTACCTTTGCCCACGTGGAAGACCCCACTGGGCGGATCCAGGTGTACTTCCGCCAGGACAGATTGGGTGAGGCGTACGCGATCGTGGAACTCCTGGATCTGGACGATCATATCGGAGTCGAGGGTACTCTCTTTCGCACCAAGAAGGGAGAGATCACGATCAAGGCAGACAGCCTCACCATGTTGGCCAAGTCGCTCCGACCACTCCCCCGCGGAAAGACGCAGCAGACTGATAGTGGAATTGTAAGCTATGGTGATCTGCAGGATCCGGAGGTCAGGTATCGGCAACGGTATGCCGATCTCGCCGTGCACCCGGAGGTTCGTCAGATCTTCGTCCTCCGAGCTAAGGCGGTGGCATTTCTTCGCCGCTTTCTCGACGAACGGGGCTTTCTCGAGGTCGAGACGCCGATCCTCCAGCCACTCTACGGTGGGGCAGCCGCCCGTCCCTTCGTAACGCAGCACCATGCGTTGGACATGCCGCTCTATCTGCGCATTGCGGACGAGCTGTACCTGAAGCGACTCCTGGTCGGCGGCTTCGAGCGGGTCTACGAGATTGGACACGATTTTCGGAACGAGGGAATGGATCGTACCCACAATCCCGAGTTCACCATGCTCGAGCTGTACCAGGCCTATGCCGACTACGGCGACATGATGAACCTGACCGAGACGATGGTTGCGGGCGTGGTGGAGCACTGCCTAGGGACCAAAGTCATTGAACGGTTCGGCACCACGCTGGACTTCACCCCTCCGTTTCCTCGAGTGACGTTTCTCGATGCCGTGAAGGCCCGAGCAGGCCTCGATCTCACCGTCGCCACAGAGCAGGAGATGCGCCGAGCCCTGCTTCGCTCCGGAGGGGACCCAGTTGCCCTGGAACTGCTTACCGGCGGGCGGCTCCAGGACGAGGTCTTCAAGACTTTCGTTGAGCCCCACCTGGTGCAGCCCACCTTCGTCATGGACTACCCCAAGGCGCTCTCACCGCTGGCAAAGGAGCACCGCAGCAATCCGGCACTCACCGAACGATTCGAGCTCTTTGTCGGAGGGCGGGAGCTGGCCAACGCCTTTAGTGAGCTCAATGACCCGGACGATCAACGGCGGCGCTTCGAGGATCAGGTCCAGCAGCGTGCCAAGGGCGACCTCGAAGCCCACAGCTATGATGCAGACTACATCCGCGCGCTGGAGTATGGGATGCCGCCTGCCGGCGGTATGGGTCTGGGCATCGATCGCCTGATGATGATCATTGCGGACCAACCGTCGATCCGCGACGTCATCATCTTTCCAGCGATGCGTCCGGAGGGCACATGACGGCAGGGCAGCAGGAGCGGCGAAGCAGCGGACGGGCACTGGGTAGTGCCGGGGCCGGGGCGAAGCTGAGTGCGATATGGCGTGAGATCAGGGCGAGCTTCCGCTGGCCGACCAAGTTGGAGTGGCGAATTGCGCGTCGCTATCTCCAGAGCCGGCGGAATACCAGAACCGCCTCGCTGAATACGGTCATCTCCACTGGTGGGGTAGCGGTAGGGGTGACGGCCTTGATCGTGGTGCTCGGAGTCATGAACGGATTACGTGACGATCTGCGCGAGCGCATTCTCGTCGCTAACCCTCATCTGCGAATCCTAACATTCGGCTCCGGCCTTCGACTCGACGATTGGCGTACTGTGCTGCAGAGGATCCGGAGACATCCCGACGTTGTCTCGGCAAGCCCGGAGGTGATCAGCCAGGCGGGTATCACTGCAGGCCAGGACTACGGGGAAGGTGTAAACCTGCTGGGGTTTGATCCGGACACCGGTGCCGCCGCAGTGACGTCCCTGCCTCAATCCATCACCAAAGGCGACCTCTCGTTCAAGACGACAAAGCCAGGGGTAGACGGCGGTGTGCTGCTCGGCTCACGACTCGCCTCCCGGCTCTCGGTCTACCCCGGGGACATTGTCACGCTGGTCCCGGTGACCCAGGCGAAGGTCAATCCCGCACTGGGCGTTGCCGTCCCCCGCTTCTGGAAGTTCGAGGTGACGGGTCTGTTCGACACGGGCATGTTTCAGTACGACAATCAGTTTGTGGTGATGGAGCGATCTACTGCCCAGCGGTTTACCGGATTAGGTGACGCGGTGTCCGGAATTGCGGTCAGGGTGAAGGATCCTGAGCGTGCGCCAGAGATCGGCGAGGCACTGGAGAGTCAGTTGGGATATCCCTATCGGGCGCTTGACTGGCAGACCCAGAACTCCAGTCTATTCAGCGCGCTTCAGTTGGAAAAGCTGGCAATGGGTCTGATTATCTTTTTTATCATGGTAGTCGCGGCGTTTAACATCGTGGGCACCCTCACCATGGTGGTCACCGATAAGACCCGGGAGATCGGGATCCTGAGAGCTATGGGACTTACCCCCCCGGCGGTCGGTCGGATTTTCCTGGTGCAAGGCGCCGTCATCGGTGTTCTGGGCACGGCGATTGGGCTCCTGTGTGGACTGACCGTGGCATATGTGGTCGATCGTTCAGGCTGGATTCGAATCAATCCGGCGATCTACTTTATCGACCACCTGCCGGTTCACATCGAGTGGTTGGATGTAAGCGTTGTGGTGCTCGCGAGTATCGCAATTGCTCTGTTCGCGACGATCTATCCCTCTCGCTCTGCTGCCGCGCTGACTCCAGTCGAAGCGATCCGCCACGAATGACGGCGATCCTCGAGGCGGATGGGTTACGTAAGGTGTATCGAGGCGGTGACGGCAACCCGATCGAGGTTCTGTCCGGCATCGATTTCCGGGTAGATCGCGGCGAATTCGTTGCCATTGTTGGTGCCAGCGGCTCGGGAAAGAGCACACTGCTGCACCTTCTGGGAGCACTGGATACGCCGTCCGGCGGGTCAGTTCGACTGGCGGGCCAACCCTACGAGGCCGAGTCCGCCGAAGGGCTCGCCCAGGTACGCAATCGAAAGCTGGGCTTCGTATTTCAGTTCCATCATCTGCTCCGCGAGTTCACTGCGCTCGAAAACGTGATGATGCCGCTTCTGATTGCAGGAGAGGACGATGCCCGGGCGCGGTCCCGCGCGGAGGAGCTGCTGGCTGCAGTGGGCCTGGCAGGCAGAATGTCTCATCGGCCCTCCCAGTTGTCAGGAGGCGAGCAGCAGCGCGCCGCAGTTGCCAGAGCGCTGGTGGCAGACCCGCTGGTGGTCCTGGCAGACGAACCATCCGGCAATCTCGACACGGCGAACAGCGAGCGACTTCATGAGCTGTTTGCGCATCTATCCCGGGAATTCGAGACCGCGCTCGTCGTCGTCACCCACAACCGCTCACTGGCCAGCCGCGCCGACCGGGTCCTCTCGCTCGAAGGAGGTCGCCTGGTACCGCTCTCCGGTGTGGAGTCGATGCCCTGATGTCGTGTGAGCAATGTCACGAGCGGGAAGCAGTGATCCACCTGACTCAAATCGTCAACGAACAGGTGACCACGCTGCATTTGTGCGAGCGCTGTGCGGCCGAAAAGGGCGTGGAGAGTCCCGGGTCCATGCCAAAAACGCCGCTGGGTACGTTCCTGGCGGCCATGGGTCAGGAGCTGCCGGAGCAGGCGCCCACGCCACAGGCCGGCGACACCTGTCCGCGGTGTGGTGGATCACTCCAGGATTTTCGCGAGAGCGGCAGGCTGGGATGTCCGGATTGCTACCGGGCGTTCGAGGTCCCGCTCCGCGACCTCCTTCGGCGCCTTCATGGCTCTACTCACCACATGGGCGAGCGCTACGCCGACCGGGAGATGCCGGCCGCCCCCGCAGAACGCCGCAATGCTGCCGAGCTGAGAGAGCAGCTTCGGCTCGCAGTTGAGACCGAAAACTTCGAGCTGGCTGCCGAGCTCCGGGATCGGCTTCGGGTACTGGAATGATCGATCTCAGCCTGCTGACCGATGGAGGTGTGGGCTGGCTTGACGCGAGCGGACCGTCGAGCCACCTCGTGTTGAGTACCAGGATCCGGCTGGCTCGGAACCTGGCCGGCCGGGTATTCCAGGGTCGGAACTCCGAGACCGAACGCGAGGACATTCTGGCTTCGGTCGAAGCTGCCGCTCGTGATACCGTGCTGCTTCGGCGGGCCATCAAGTTTCGGCTGGACCGGTTAGAGCGTACCGATCGTCAGCTGTTGCATGAGCGCCACCTTGTCAGCAAGGAACTCGCTGGGTTGGATGCCGATGGACGCGTGCGCTCCGGAGCATCGGTACTGGTGCAGGACCGGCTCGGGGTGATGCTCAACGAAGAAGACCACTTGCGGCTGCAGGGTCTCCACTCGGGCTTTGCGCTCGACGCCGCCTATGCTGAAGTTGATCGACTGGACGCCGAACTGGGACAACGACTTGCATTCGCATTTCACTCTGAGTTTGGTTACCTTACCTCCTGTCCGACCAACGTCGGCACTGGGCTTCGGGCATCCGTCCTGATCCACCTCCCCGGCCTGGTGTTGACCAAAGAAATCTCCAAGGTGCTTCAAGGCCTGGCGCAGGTTGGACTGACCTTTCGCGGTCTGTATGGTGAGGGCAGCGAGGTCGTCGGTAACTTCTTCCAACTGTCCAACCAGACCACGCTCGGCAGCTCCGAGTATGAGCTCCTTGACCACCTTGGCAAGATGGTCCGGCAGGTCATGGACTACGAGGAGCAAGCTCGGCAGGTGCTGCTGCGGGATGCTCCAGCCATCATCGAGGACAAGGTCTGGCGTGCCTACGGTTTGCTTCGTTATGCACGAGCCCTGTCGTTCGAAGAGGCGATGAACTTATTGAGTGGCGTGCGGCTGGGGGTGGGGGTGGATCTGATTCCTGATGTCGGCATGTATACGCTGAACAAGTTGTTGGTGTACACTCAACCGGCTCATTTAGCCGTGGCCGAAGGGGTGGCACCCAACGATCCGGAGCTGTCGATCCGGCGGGCACAGTTCGTGCGCAAGGTGTTGGAATCCGAGGTTGGACGTCGCGGATAAGCCGTAACGGCAGACTTCGGAAATGCGTAGGGTACCGAGATGAACGGCTACAATTTCACGGATCGTGTCCGTAAAGTCCTGCAGATGGCTCGCGAGGAAGCGGCCCGCCTGCATCACGAATACGTGGGGACGGAGCACATCCTCCTCGGCCTCATCCGCGAGGGTGAGGGGGTAGCGGCAGCAGTTCTCACCAACCTCAACGTCGATCTGGAAGACATCCAGCAGAAGATCGAAGAGACAGTCAAGAAGGGGAAAGCGGCGGCCGCGGCCGGTCCGGATCTCCCCTATACCTCCCGGGCAAAAAAGGTTCTTGAGCTGGCAATGACGGAAGCCCGAGAGCTCAATCATTCATATGTGGGCACCGAGCATCTGCTGTTGGGCTTACTGCGCGAGGAGAAGGGGATTGCGGCGCAGGTGCTCACTGATGCGGGGGTCAACCTCGAGCAGTCACGGGCAGAGACCCTGCGTTTGCTCGGGAGTGACATGCCGCAGGCGTCTGCCGGCAGTGGTAGCAGTCAACCCAGCTCCAGCCCCAAGTCGGAGAAGAAATCCAAGACGCCCGCGCTCGATCACTTCTGCCGGGACTTGACGCAGCTCGCGGCGGAAGGGCAGCTCGATCCGACGATCGGCCGGGCCAAGGAGATCGAGCGGGTGATGGAGATCCTGGCGCGGCGCAAGAAAAACAATCCGGTGCTGATCGGCGAACCGGGCGTCGGAAAGACCGCGATCGTCGAGGGCCTCGCGTTACTCATCGCTAATGGGCTCTGTCCTGATGTCCTTCGCGACCATCGAGTGCTGTCGCTCGACATGGCAGCCGTCATTGCCGGCACCAAGTACCGGGGACAGTTCGAGGAGCGGCTGAAGGCGGTCATGAACGAGATCGCCCAGAACAAGCAGATCATTCTGTTCATCGATGAGCTCCACACGCTGGTGGGCGCCGGCGCGGCGGAGGGTGCCATTGATGCCTCGAATATGCTGAAGCCGGCCCTTGCCCGGGGCGAGCTCCAGTGCGTAGGCGCTTCAACCCTGAACGAGTACCGTAAGTACATCGAGAAGGACGGCGCCCTGGAGCGTCGGTTCCAGACGGTGGTGGTGGAGCCACCGACGGTTCAAGAGACGGTCGAGATCCTCAAGGGTCTCCGCAAGAAGTACGAGGATCACCACCGCATCAGTATTCCGGATGCGACGTTGAGCGCCGCGGCCGAGCTGTCGGAGCGCTACATTACCGACCGCTTCCTGCCGGACAAGGCGATCGATGTTATCGATGAGGCGGGCGCCCGCGCACGGCTGGCATCACAGGTGCCGCCCGCGGAAGTGGCGGAACTGAAGGCGGCCCTGGAAAAGGTGAATGTCCAGAAAGAGGACGCCGTTCGAGACCAGAACTTCGAGCGGGCGGCTTCGCTCCGGGATCAGGAGCGCGACCTTCAGAACCAGATCCGGATGAAGAACGAGGAATGGGAGCGGGAGCGGCAGACCCGACGGCCAGTCATTGACGAGGAGGCTATTGCCTTCATCGTGTCGCGCTGGACCGGCATTCCGGTGACCCGCCTGCAGGAGGCCGAGACCGCCCGGCTGATGCGAATGGAAGAGGAACTGCATGGCTCGGTGGTAGGCCAGGACGAGGCGATCAAGGCCGTTTCTCGGGCAATCCGCCGCTCCCGCGCAGGGCTCAAGGATCCCAACCGGCCGATCGGATCGTTCATCTTTTCGGGGCCGACTGGCGTTGGGAAGACCGAGCTGGCCCGAGCGCTCGCCAAGTTCCTGTTTGCCGACGCTTCAGCCCTGATCCGGGTGGACATGTCGGAGTACATGGAGAAATTCTCCGTGTCGCGTCTCATCGGCGCGCCTCCGGGGTACGTTGGCTACGAGGATTCGGGAACCCTGACCAAGGCCGTGCGGCGGAAGCCTTACTCGGTGGTTTTGCTGGACGAGATCGAGAAGGCGCACCCCGACGTCTTCAATATTCTGCTTCAGGTGCTCGACGAGGGCCACCTTACCGACAACTATGGTCGGGTAATCGACTTCAAGAACACCGTCGTGATCATGACCTCCAACGTCGGCGCCCGCGATATCATGCAGGGCAAGACGCTCGGATTCCACGGGGGGGATCAGCGGCGGAGCTTCGAGAAGATGCAGGATACCGTCAAGGAGGAGATGAACAAGGTCTTCAATCCGGAGTTCCTGAACCGGCTGGATGACGTCATTGTGTTCCATCCGCTGGCCAAGGATCATATCGCGCAGATCGTCACGATCCTTCTGCGTGAGGTGCAGCGGCGGCTGGGCGACGAGGTCAAGCTCACGCCCGCAGCCACGGAGTTTCTGGTGGAGCACGGCTACGACCAGAACTACGGTGCACGTCCCTTGAAGCGCTCGATTCAGCGCTATATCGAGGATCCTCTCAGCGAGAAGATCCTGATGGGCGAGTTTGGCCGGGGCGACGAGATCGAGGTTGATGTAGCCCCTGACGGCGAACGGCTGGTCTTCCGGGCGCTGACCGGAACCCAGGCCTGAGGCTGCGCCGGCCGCTCTAAAGCGGCCCGGCGCGCTTACCTCCGTCCCTTGCACATGCGTCGTTTTCTTCTGACCCTCACCGCCGGATGCCTCCTGACGAGTGGTCCGGCGGTCCTCCTGGCCCAGGATGCTGCGCCG
>DATADG010000287.1:0-2109 GCA_036258655.1 Gemmatimonadales bacterium
GCATGGTGACCGACCACCATCGAGGGTACGGCGGCTATCTGCTTCAAAAGGCTGGCCGGGCCGTACTCTTTGCCGGTGACACCGCCTACACCGACGTGCTGACTCCGCTGGGCCGAAAAACTCGAATCGACTTGGCCATTCTGCCGATAGGAGCCTACGATCCCTGGATCAACCATCATGCCTCCCCCGAACAGGCCTGGACCATGTTTCGCCGGCTCGGGGCAGAGTACGTGCTGCCGATCCATCATTCGACATTTCGACTGAGCCGGGAGCCCACTGAGGAGCCAATCCAGCGGTTTCTCGCAGCTGCCGGCGAGGAGCGATGGCGGATTATCGGAACCGAAGTGGGAGCGAGCTGGACGTTGAACGGTTGAATGACGCCGGCCGGTGTTGCTCCGGCGCGGCGAGATCGTACCACATGTGAGTCGCAATTCCCTCTTTGCGATCTAGCATTTCCCCGCTGCAAGCCGGCAGCCGCTGGCCCTCCTCTTGCACCCTGCTGTCTCCGCTCCAGTACTCGATCCCACCATGTCTCGCATCCTTCGCCGCTGCCGCGCAGGTGCGACTTGTCGAGGCATTGCATGCGTACTCCCGGGTTGTCACTCGCCGCTTCCCTGGCCTTGGCTCTGCCGGCCTGGGGGCAGGCTCCCCGCATCACTCCGGACGGTGATCCTTCAGTCCGCAGCGACTCCATCTACCGGCTGGCAGTAAACCCTGCCGACTATCCCCACGAGTCGGTGGTGCTGCTGCTCGATGACGGTGTCGTGCGTTACGAAGCCGACGGGACCGGATCCAGCACCTACCGGCAGGTAAGTCAGATTCTCGCGGCCGAAGCAGTCGAGGAATACGCGGAGCATGAGTTCTCCTACGCCCCGGGCCGTCAACGCCTGACAGTCAACTGGATCCGGGTCGTTCGGCCTGATGGCAGCGTGATCAGCGACACGCCCGGCCAGGTTCAGGACGCGGACGTCCCCGCCAGTCTGACTGATCCGGTCTACAACGATCTCAAGGTGCGGCGTTATTCCCTCCGGGGGGTTGGTCCAGGCACGATCGTGGACTGGAGCTATACCATCGACGAGCTGAAGCCGGTGTTGCCGGGGGACTTCTCGACCAGCTGGAGCGTACATACCGGGCGCTTCACCCGCCGCTCCCGTTTTCTGGTCGACCTTCCCGCCACACTGCGGCCCCACCTGCGGGAATGGAACCTCGACTTTCGCCGGCGGGAAATGGTCCATCAGGGACGGCGGACGTACATCTGGGCCAGGGCCGACGTGCCGAGAGTCGAGTCAGAGGACTTCATGGCGGACTCGAACGGCGTGTTCATGAGCATCGGACTGGCCGCGCCGACGACCTGGGAATCGATCGGCGCCTGGTATGCCGGTCTGGCCCGCGACCGGTACGTCATCGAGCCTGCGGTCCGCCGCCGAGTCAGGGACCTGTTGACCGGCGCCCTGACACCAGATGATACCCTCCGAGCAGTGCAGCGCTGGGTGGCGCAGGACATCAGGTACGTCTCGGTTGCGCTGGGAATGGGTGGGTATCAGCCCCGTTACCCGGTGGAGGGCGTGACCTCCGGGTATGGTGACTGCAAGGACAAGGCTACGCTGTTCGTGGCCGCCCTCCGCGGCCTGGGCTTTCGGGCGCACCCGGTTCTGCTCAACAGCGGAGGGGGAATCGATCCTGCGCTTCCTTCTCTGGGGCAGTTCGACCACGCGATCGCCGTGGTCGAGCGGTCGGAGGGCCGGGTGTACGTGGATCTCACCGCTGACCTGGTGCCGTACGGCGAGCTCCCGGAATCAGTTCAGGGCCAATTCGGGCTGATCGTGTACTCAGACGGTACTTCTGAGCAGGTCACCCTGCCGGAGGCGTCGCCGGCTGCAAATCTGAACGAGACCCTCATCGTCGGCAGCCTGTCGCCGGATGGGTATTTGACCGCCTCCTACGAGGAGCGCGGGCTCGGCAGCCGCCAGTTCAATCTTCGCAGCCTCTTCGCGGCCCCGATCGACTCGCTGCACCGTGCAGAATTTGCCCGCTCAATTGCAACGAAGCTCTATCCCGGCGCCGAAGCCGACAGCCTGGAGATCTTCGACGGCCGCGACCTCGATGCCG
>DATADG010000288.1:0-2697 GCA_036258655.1 Gemmatimonadales bacterium
GGCTCATCCAGGTGCCCACGACCACGCACAGAATTGCCAGACCGAGCAGCAGTCCACTGAGCGGCGCCGCCGTCACCGTCGCCGCCAGGCTCGCGCCGAACGAGAACGCCGCCAGTGTCTGCAGCTGGACGCGCCGGGTGCCCTGGCGCTGGTAGGCAGCAGCAATGGCCAGGGTGGTGAAGCCCACCCCAAAGGCGCCGAGTCCGGCGTTCGTCCACTCCGTGAACATGGCAAAGGCAGCGAGGATCAGGGCGGTTCCCAGGCAACCGGCCACCAGTGTAGCCGACCTGCGCTCGTCGGCATTCAGCAACCGGCGGCCCTCCGGCCGGGCCATCAGCAGCAGGTTCAACAACGGGTCGGCCAGCCACGACAGTAGAACGAATCCGACGTAAGCGATCAGGATGGGTGTGATGAGCGGTTTTGCTTCGGGATTCGCTCCGGCTGTTCTCCGGAGAAAGTTGTACCCCAGTACGCCGCCCACCAGCAGGAGCGTCCGAGTATGCTGCGGCAGCCGGCCAAACCAGAGGAAGAATCTGAGCAGCAGCGCGTACGCCGGGTTGCGGGCCTTGAGGGCGAGCACCAGACCTTCCTTGGCCCAGGTGAGCGAGGGATCGAGCGCGAGGGCCTGCTCAAACTGAGCTTGCGCTGCGTTGATTCGTCCCCGTGTGAGGTGGGTCCAGCCGGAACCGGTGCGTGCCACCGGATTGAGCGGGAACCGCTCGACCACCGACGTCCATGCCGCCTCATCCAGCACGCCGTCGCGAACCACGCCTCTCGCGATCGTGGCCAACACCGCTGCCTCTTCATTATCCGGCTCGCGCTGCGAGATGCGCTCCGCCAGCTCGGCAACCCTGGGCCACTGGCCTGCCATCGCGCGGGCCCGTGCCTCAAGGAGAATGGCATCGGCGTAGGTCGGGTCGAGCTGCTGTGCCCGCTGCGCGGACTGGATCGCGGAGATCACCTCGCCCTGATGGAGCGCGATCGCACCAGAGACGTAGTGCACGAACGGATGATCAGGGGCAACCTCTCGCCCCGCGCGTGCGTCCTCGAGCGCCTGCTCGATATGACCTGAATCGGCGTGCACCAGCGCGCGCAGAGCGAACCAGAGACCGTGGTACGGCTCCTCCCGGATGAGCCGGTCGAGCTCACCCAGGGCTGCACCATGCTGCCCGTCCGCCAGATACTCGAAGACCTGCTCGACCGGATCGTGCTGCACGAGTCCTCGTCGTGTGAATTGCCAGAGTAGAGGTGGTTTTGAGCCGGGATTTGGCACGGGTAGCAAGTCTCGCACCGAAGTTGATGGGACCGTCAGAACTCGCCGTCCTCGCGCTCTTGCGGCCTTCCCAATTTCGACGACCTTATGGCAACATTTTGATCGAGAAATCGGCCAGCGTGAGCTGCGGGATTGCTTCGGGGCTGCCGCAAATGACTCGGACGCGAAGGAGGGACTGTGCAGGGAAACATCCGCGAGGCTCGGCTGCGGCCCGAGTTTGCCTCACTGTATCCGGGAGTCGAGCCGGGTGTCTGGTTGCCGGCAACCACGGTGGGACAGAAGCTGCTGATCTGGCATCTCGCCACCGCGGCAACTCCGCAGGGCGAGCGGCTCATGGCCGAGGAGCATTTCGAGTTTCGCGGCGGCGCCGGCCCCGAGAACCGAAACGGTGCCCGCACCCGAGCGGGTGATACCTGACTAATGGGCGATCGGTCTGCCCAGCTGCACCGTGGCGCCGAGCGCCGGCTCAGTCGTAGCGTGGAGGTAGGCGTTGGGATCGTGTACCAGCGCGCCCTCGGGCAGAAACTGGTACGCGGGCCCCAGCTCGCTTCGAATGCGCTGCGCGTAGAAGTCCGGCAGCACATCGGTCTCGCCCTCCAGATAGCTTCTCACCGAACGATCGGTATCGAGCAGCCGCCGGATGGTCCGATGATAGCGAATCCGTCCGAACCCTTCTGACGACACCGCGCGCACCACGTTCATCCACTTGGGAATCATCGTCGCAGTCGCGGGGATGCGGCGTGCAATGGCTTTCCAGGAGAACGAGTAGCTGGTGACGTCCACCAGACCATCGTAGAACTCCGGCCAGGTGTAGTTCTTCGGCCGGACATTCATGGCATGGTTGTTATTGAGAAAATGGAAGGGGAACGGTAACACCCGCCCGGCCCGCTGATACTCCAGGTTCATCGGCGCAGCGCGTCCGAATGCGGAAAGGAGCGAGTAAGCCGGAAAAGCGCCGGGCGAGAGATCGATGAACTTCTTGGTCAGCTCGAACGGCTCCGGTCCCATATCTCCGTCGAGTCCCATGACGAAGTTGGTCTGGATGTAGGGGATGTAGCGGAGGATCATATTCACGTGGTCCGACACCTGCTTCACCTTGTCCATTCCGGTGCGGCGGGCTGTCTTCGACTTGTTGCCCATGTCGTACCACGACTCGATCCCCGGGGCGATGGCCTTGAACCCGTTGCGCTGCAGCCGCTTGAGGTTCTCCTCCTTCAAGAGCGACAGCGAGGTCTCGGCCACGAAGTGGATGGCGCCGGGCGGGACGGCCTCCTCGATGACGTCCAGGTACTCGTCGAAGCGGATGCCGAAGTTGGGGTCGTGCCAGACGGCCACCGAGCGCGGCATCTGCAGCTCCAGGAAGAAGCGCAGGTCGTCCTTGAGCCCCTCGAACTCGAGCGGCTGGTACGGCACCACGGCGTCGA
>DATADG010000289.1:0-11747 GCA_036258655.1 Gemmatimonadales bacterium
GAGCCCGGCGACCTCAACCTGCCACTCCACCTGTACCCCAAGCCTCCGAGCGGCACTTAGATACCCCTCAAGGATGCCCAACGGATGGATGAAACCATCGCTGGGGCAGAACGCTCCCCCGATCGCCTCGTCGAGGGCCACTGCGGGATTGATCCGTGCGATCTCTTCGGGCCCGACCTCGATCGCCTCGGTCAGCCCCTCCTGGTGCTGCACTCTCCGCGCCGCCCGGAGTACCCCGAGCTCGCGTTCCGTGGAAGCGAGCCACAGGTAACCCACCGGAAGGTATCCCGCATTTCCTCCCGTCTCCTCTGTAAAGCAGCGGATCTTGTCGCGCGAGAGGAGCGAAAGCCGCACATTGATCCGCGAGGCGTATTGAGCACGGAACCCACCGGTCGCTTTGCCGGTGCTGCCCTGACCGGGACCGTGATAGCGGTCGAGCACTAGGATCTCGCGCCAGCCGCGGAGCGCGAGGTGATATGCCACGCTCGCGCCGATCACGCCCGCGCCGATGATGACGATTGAGGCCGTCCTCATGCGGTGAAGATGTGCTCCGGATGTCTGAAGCTCTTGAACTCGAGCGCGTTGCCGCTGGGATCGAGGAGAAACATGGTCGCCTGCTCTCCCGGCTGTCCCGCGTAGCGGATTCTGGGCTCGACGATGAAGGCAGTCCCCGCGCTGCGGATGCGATCGGCCAAGGCCGAAAACGCGTTCCACTCCAGCAGCGCCCCGAAATGCGGCATCGGCACCTGAATGCCCTCGACCTGCCCGGTATGCTGGGTCGGCGTCACCGGGCCGGTGGTGTGCGCCGAGATCTGGTTTCCGAAGAAATCGAAGTCGACCCACGTATCGGTGCTGCGCCCCTCGCGGCAGCCGAGGATATCGCCGTAGAACCGCCGCGTTGAGGGGAGATCCCGAACGAAGAAGGCGTAGTGGAAGGGTTGCGGCAGATGTGGCGTGCTCATTGCCTGCAGGGTCAACGGTTACTTCCTAGCCAGCTCCCAAGCTACGATAGGCCGAGCGCCGTTGCAGAATCCCTTAGGGGAGCACGAGAAGCCTGCAGCAGCTGCGCCCAGCACCGGCCCGGCATGCAGGAGCAGCTCATGCGGCTGCGGGCTTGAGCGCGGTCATCATTACCGCCTTCACGCCGTAGGCCTCTGCGCTATCCTGTGTTGCTGCTTTCCGGAATCGAAATCTGGGTACGACCGCGGACCGCACACGTGAGAAGCCCGACTCCTCTAGCAACCTGAACATCTCTCCCTCCGGGAGAGCGCCGCCGATTCACGAGGCCCAAAGCTTGGGATCGTTCACGATTGACTGGGAGAGCTGCTTGGCGCTCACGATGTCGGTAATCGAGATCCGGCCTCCGGGCCGCAGCACCCGAAACATCTCTTGGATGACGCGGCGCTTGCGAAAAGACAGATTGATTACACCGTTGGAGATCACCACGTCCACGGAAGCGCTGGGGGCCGGAATGTCCTCCATCACGCCCTCCCGACACTCCATCCGCATGCCGGCTGCAGCGACGTGGGCCTGCGCCTTCGCGCACATGGCGGGGTTCAGGTCGACTCCGATCACACGCCCACCTGGACTCACCTGCCACGACGCGATGATCGCGTCGAGACCCGCTCCGCTGCCGAGATCCAGCACCGTCTCCCCCGGTCTCAGCTGGCTCCGCTCGTGCGGATTCCCGACCCCGGCGAACGACGCGACCGCCCCGGCCGGGGCGCGATCGAGCCACTCGGCGGAGTAGCCAAAGAGCTCCGCGGCCTCGCGACCATGATAAAAATGGAAAGTGCTCTCCGGGCGGTCGGCGACCTCCTGATACATCCGGAGGATCTCGTCTTTCAGAACCGCCTCCAGCGGGGCCTGGGTCTCGGCAACGCCGGTCATAGCCAGTCTCCTTTTCAGGTTCCAGGTACGGGTAACCCGGGAAATGCTAAGCTGCCAGGAACTGGTTGTATTCCGAAGACGGAGCGTGTGTCCGCTCTCCAGACCAAGCTATAGGCTGCCGGGGAACGCGCCAGAGAAGTGTGGGCTACGCCCATAGCCCAAACCCAACGAAAAAGCCCACCAGAGCTACCGGTGGGCATCGCTCCTCCTGGGCTCCAGCCGAAGGCCGAGCCCACAACAAAAACGGCCGCGCTTTACTGCGGCCGTATTGCCCCTCCTGGGCTCGAACCAGGACTCTCCTGATCCAGAGTCAGGCGTGTTGCCAGTTACACCAAGGGGCAGTTTTGTGCGTCTTCTCCCATGGAGCTGAGGGGGATCGAACCCCTGACCTCTGCAGTGCGATTGCAGCGCTCTCCCAGCTGAGCTACAGCCCCACGAAGCCGCGAAAGTTACCGTCTGACCCCTGAATCAGTCAACCAAAGTCGCCGGGGAGCCCGAGCAGTTCATCCCTGTACCAAATGGCAGGTGGGTGACACATTCTTACCTTCCCATTTCCCGACCTACTGCCATGGCCACTACGTCCTACTCCGTAGCTGCGGAACGCATCCTGGCGAGCCGTGCCGCCGTCTCCGTTTGGATCCTGGGAGCGAGCCTGGCCGGAGTACCGACTGCCGCCCAGGAGCACCAGCATCCGCCGAGCCAGCCGGTGACGGGCGAGAGCGCAGCCACGCCAATCTACGACAACCTGGGCACCCTGCATCACACGATAACAACGTCTGCGCCAATCGCTCAGAAGTATTTCGATCAGGGACTACGACTGAGCTACGCTTTCAACCACGATGAGGCCATCAAGTCGTTCAAGGAAGGGCTGAAGCACGATCCGGCCTGCGCAATGTGCTACTGGGGAATCGCCTATGCGCTGGGGCCTAACATTAACCTCCCGATGGACACCTCCCTGGTTCAACCGGCCTGGGAAGCAGCGCATAACGCGGTTCGACACTCAGTGAACGTAACGCCGAAGGAGCGGGCCTATATCGACGCGGTTGCCAAACGCTACTCGGCCGACGCCGGGGCGAATCGCGCGTCTCTCGACACCGCGTGGGCGAGAGCGATGGGTCGGGTGTCTCGCCTCTATCCCGCCGATGACGACGCCGCCACGCTCTACGCCGAAGCTCTCTTGAACCTTCGTCCTTGGAACTATTGGACCAACGGCGGCCGGCCAAAAGCGCCGTCGACACTCGAGACGCTCAAGGTGCTGGAGCGCGTGCTCAAGCGGAACCTCGATCATCCAGGAGCCTGCCACTTCTACATCCACGCGATCGAGGCGTCCAACGACGTCCACAAAGCGCTCCCCTGCGCGAAGCGGCTCGGCACCTCGATGCCCGGTGCGGGACACCTGGTGCACATGCCGACCCATGTGTACGTCAGGCTGGGACAGTGGGATCTCGCCGCGGACCGGAACGCGCATGCCGTCCACGCCGACGAGGAGTTCATCAGCGAGCGCCGTCCCGCCGGCGTATATCCCATGGGCTACTATCCCCACAACTACCATATGATGTGGTATGCCCTGAACATGCTGGGCCGAAGCCAAGACGCGCTCGCGGCTGCCCGGAAGGTGGTGGAGAAGGTTCCGGTCGAGACGGTGCGGAAGGTACCGCCTTTTGAATACTTCTCGCCGACGCTGCTCTATACCCTGGCGCGGTTCTCCAAGTGGGACGAGATCCTCAAACAGCCCGCTCCTCCGCGCGATCTCCGTTACACCAGAGGCGTGTGGCATTACGTCCGGGGCCTGGCGTACACCGGGCGAAATGAGCTGGATTCGGCTGCGGTAGCACTGGACAGCCTGGTCGCCCTGGCTGCGAACACACCGGAAGATGCGTACGCCAATCTGAACTCCGTACGCGCATTGCTCGGGATCGCCCGAAGTCACTTGGAGGGCGAGATGGCGGCGAAGCGGGGAAACACCGATGAAGCCGTCAAGCACCTGCAGCAGGCCATCACCGGGGAGGATGAGCTCACCTATGACGAGCCGCCACCCTGGTACCTGCCTATCCGCCAGCGTCTTGGTGCCGTGCTCCTGGCGGCGGGTCGGCCCGCAGAAGCGGAGAAGGCCTACCGCGAAGACCTGCTACGCCGACCCAACAACGGCTGGTCGCTGCACGGGCTGGCGCAGAGCCTCCGGGCGCAAAACAAAACCCAGGCTGCGAACGCAGTGATGATTCGTTTTCAGAAGGCTTGGCAAAAAGCGGACGTCAAACTGTCCGCGGAGGCTCCTACGGCGGCGTCAGCTGAGGGGTGAGCGATTACCGCTCACCTTCGGTTGATACACACCATGGTGCAGCCGCCGATGCTCGTAATGACATCGTGCGTGGTACCGGGATCGGCGCGGTGATAATCCTCGGGTCCCAGTTCTATCCCAGCGCAGCGGCAATCGCCCGATATCACACAGAGCTCCTCCACCCAATCGTGGCGGTGTCGGGCTACTGAGGCACCCGGCTCGAGTCGCAGCAGCGAGATCTCAATCCCTTCCTCGGCGCTCCCCGCCAGCGGGAGCGCGAGGGTGCCGGGCTCCATCGGGTTCCACGCCGCCTTTCCCGCGCGCACTGCGCGGGGGGAGTCGAGCGGGGCTGCAAGCTCTGATCCGGCGACAGCGAGCAGCACCGTATCCATGACCACGGCCATTTTGCGGTCGGGAGCCTTGCCGGCTGCTGGCAGGAAGTCACCCGGACCGAGTCGCATGCCCTCGCCGTCCAGCTCTCCCCGCATGATTACATAGCCGAGGTGTCCCGGGCGGTACGCGTCGGCCAGCCAGGAGCCGGTGCGGAGAGACACAAGTGAAGTTGATCCCCGTTCGGGTGACTTGTAGAAACGCTTGGTCTCCAACCCGTCTTCTTCACGCCACTCGCCCGAGCCGGATAACACGAACGCGAAGCTCTCGCCTCCAACACGGTCGAGCAAGCGGTCACGAAGCTGGTCGCTCGGTGTGACGGGCTCGATGCCCAGACCTAGAAGAGCGGCAGTCTCCCGGAGTTCCCGGAGCTCGCTTGCGCAGCTCTCGCAACCAGCTGCGAGGTGAGAGGCCAGCATCCCATCCGGATCGGCGTCCAGTAACCCCAACGCCTGTGCAGCCAGACGGTTGATCAGCTCGGGCGGGTGGGTCATACCGTCTCCCGCCTGAGGGTGGTCTCCAACTCCTTTCGAAGCTGCCGGAGACCCTCTCGCATCAAAGCTTGGACCTCTTCAATTCTCTCTCCCATCCGCCGGGCGATCTCCGCCACACTGAAGCCTCCGCGAGAGGCGAGCAGGATGACCTCACGCTCGCGAGAGTCGATCCGCTCCAGAGCCCACTTGATCCGCGCGGTACGCTGGGACGGCGGACAGCGTAGAAACCGGCGCGTGAGCGGGATATCGCCCGGTCTGTCCTGCAGCGATTTCGATCCCGGGCCGGCCGTACCCGAGGCGAGGGCGAGGGCCCAGGCGCGACACCGCTCCACCAGCCAGGGTGACAGCGCCGGCAGGAGGCTAAGCCCAGCTCGCTTGTCCCACAGCTCCGCCAGGCTTTCCTCGACCGCAGCCTCGGCATGGCGAATGTCCCGGCTGATCCCCAGTGCGACAGCGTAGAGTGTGGGGCTCAGGAGATCGTAGAGCTCGCCCAGAGCAGCCTCATCCCCTTCAGCAATCCAGCGCGCCAGCTGGCGCTCGGCGGCGGCCCCGTCAGGCGCGGAGGCCTTCCGGCGCGAAGGTGGGTATTCGGTGGGAAGAGAAGTCGAGCTCACAGAGCCAAAGTACTCAGAGCAGACGTATGGGTTCCACGTGTTGCTAGATAGTGAAGCAGGAGCGGATGCGTCAAGCCTGCGGCTTTACTTCCGTTTGAGATCATAGGAAAGCACCTGCTCGTTGCCATCCTCGCCGGGACCAGAGGCGAGTATGGTGAGTCGATCCCTGGCTACCCGCTGGTAACTGATCCGGGTGGGAAAGTCGTGGGCCAGGTTCTCGAACACGGCACGACGTGACTTCGCGTCGTACTCGGCGAGCGGGAACGACACGGACGAATTCCCTTCCGGAAAAGGCGTGAGCAGCAGGGTGTCACCTCGCTGCTCGAACCGCTCGAACTCGAACCCCGCCGGCTTACCGTGCCGGGTGTACTTGCTCGCACTCAGAATCTGGCCGCCGTCTGCACCGCTGTATCGGGCCTCGAACTCACGGTCTCCGATCCGCCCCCGCCAGATACCTTCCAGCCAGGAGAGGTCGGCTATGGTAGGTGGGGCAGCGGGGTTGGGAGGCCGCGGGGCAGCCGTTGCGGAGAGCAGCACTCCGCAGGCGAGGAGGATAGCTGTGCGCATCTCGAGCTCCGGTGCTGGTGTCTCAGGTGGGACGCGCAGAAGAAGCTCATTCAATACCTGCCCCGCCGCCCCACCACCTCACTGCCCCGCGTCTACTGATACTGGATATACATCGGCTTGGGGTACAACTCCAGCACCTGCTCCGGCGTCATCAGTGGTTTGTCGTTCTTGTAAAAGAGCTTGAAGCCGGTGTACTGCACCGGATGCCGAACCACGAACCAGCGGTACGCTCCCATCTTGCTGCCCGGTGGTCCCCAACCATCCATGTCGATCACCACCTGGACTCGCGGGTCCAGACGGATCTTGGAGGCGTTGGTTAACATGTTTCGGGTAAACCGGTGAACCACCAGGACCTTGGGCGGCAACTGATGGTCTGATACGATCTTTGCCAGCACGCCGATGGCGTGATTCACTTCCGCCGCATCCATTCGACCCATCCAGTCAGTGCCCGGAACCTTGCCATCCTTCATGGCAAACTCGGGGTCGAGCGCGAGGTGGGCGTACGGTCTTTTGAGGTATGGAATCAGGGGCTTGATCTCGTCCTCCACGGTGCTCGTGCCCACCTGGATGTCGAGAAACAGGAGCCAACCACGCTCCTCGGCCCAGTCAGCTATGCGCTCTATGATGCTGTCAGGCATTTGAAGCCGGTATTTCCTGGCCGGGCCGGGGTAGCTCTGGGCCACGGTGGCGATGAGATGCAGGGCGGGTAACACTTTTTGACCGCTGTCGGCCGCGGCCCATTCAGTGGCCACTTCCTCGAGCCGAGCCAGCATCTGTTCGGGCTCCAGTTCACCCAGGATCCCCATGCGCTTGGACAGGGGATTTCCGTAGAAGGCCACGATCCGGTGTTCAGGAATAATCGAGCCTGGGAGCGGTGGCGGCGCCTTCACCGGCCAGAGCGCAGAGTCACTGGGGCTGATGTTGAACGCCCGGCGCTTTCGCTTGGAGTTCACGGCGGGCTTGAGGTCGGCCTGAATCCTTGGGGACGGCAATGAGTCTGACCCGAGGACCGGCTCCACGTGCCGCGATCCGCTGGTATCTCTCGAAAGTCCCCCTGCCCCACTGCCGTTGGGCCGCAAGCTATCGCCCGCCGGGTTCCCCGAATCCGACGAACTTGACTGCGGAAGAGGAGGATTGCTCCGAGGGATCAGGATTGCACGAGGTGACCACAGTTGCGGCTGGACTTCCCAGTCTTCCGCGACCGTCTGCTGTGCAGCATCCGCCTCGATATTGCCGCAGCCGGCGAGCAGGCCAACGATAAATGCAGTGATCGTGGTAGAGCGCAATGTGCTAGTCACGGCGGAGGGAAGTTTCATGACCCGAACGCGCAGGGGAACGAAAGATGTGAAGCGTTTGATCGTAACAATCTGCAATCCCAGGGCCAAGGCTCAAAGTTCAGTCGGCGTAGGGCACGTCAATCGACATGCCATCGCGGGCGATCACTGTCTCGGGAAAGACGGCCTTCGCTTCCGCCAACAGCTCGGATGCGTCCCGGTTATATCGGGAGCTGATGTGCGTGAGAGCCAGGCGGCGGACTCCGGCTTCGAGAGCGACCCGTGCAGCCTCGGCGGCGGTTGAATGCCCGGTTTCCCGGGCCCGCTCCTGCTCCTCCCCGCTGAACGTTGCCTCATGTATCAGGAGGTCGGCGGCTCGGGACGCCTCAATTACCGGCAGGTAGGGCCGGGTATCCCCACTATAGACAAGTTTGCGTCCTGGCCTGGGCTCACCCACGAGGTCCTCGGGTCCGACGGTTCTCCCATCCGGAAGCGTAACCACCTTCCCCTTGTGCAGTTGCCCCCACAGCGGGCCTTCCGGTATTCCCAGCTCCCGGGCTCGCTCGGGATGAAACCGACCCAGTCTGGGGTGCTCTACTATCGCATAGCCGACGGTGTCCGCCCTATGATCGGTCTCGAAGACTGCGATATCGTACTCATCCCGAGCCAGACGGTCGCCCGGTTTCAGCTCCTGAATTTCCACGGGGAACTTGTTGCGCTCGATTCCCAGGGATATGGCAGCACCGAGTACGCGCTGGGCCCCCCGAGGGCCATACAACAGCACTGGTGCAGTGCGATCCTGAAGCCCCATGGTTCGGAGCAGACCGGTTACGCCGAGCAAATGGTCAGCGTGATAGTGAGTAAAGAAGATGTCGCGAAATCCGAATCCCACACCAAACCGCATCATCTGCCGCTGGTTGCCTTCACCACAGTCGAAGAGAAGCGTTTCCCCCTCGCGCTGTACCGCGAGGCCGGCAACGTTGCGGTCGATGGTAGGAATGGAGGCGGCGGTGCCCAGGAAGGTGACGGTCAACATGCCAGGAAACTACAGCGTGTTAGAACAGCTTGACCGTGACGCCGACCTTCCCCGGATTTTTTTTGAGCTCATCCAGCAGCTCTTTCATCGATTGCGAGAGCTCCCGCACATCGTAATAGAGGCCACTGTCGGTGACGAACTTGCCAAGCGTCCCCTGCCCCCGGTTCATACCGGCGAGCAGCGTATCCAGCCGCTCGGTCGTGGCGGTGAGCTGTGAGGTCATGGCCGCCAGATTCGTGCTTAGGGTATCGGTGCGCAGCCCCTCGAGTGTCCGGTTGAGCTGGCCGGTGAGCTGCCGGAAGCTCGCCATGGTACGGGTCAGCTCCGCGGTGGGGCCGTCCACCGTGTCGGCATAGACCTGCATGGTCCGCTGCGTCGCCCGCAAGGTGGCCTCGAGCGCCGTCAAGGTAGACCGGAGCTGCTCGGCAGTCTCCTTGTTCACGATTGCCTGTGCCCCGATGAGTATGCTGTCCGCGCGGTCACTCAGCTCCATGGCCCGACCGCTGAGGCCGACCTCCTGAGTGCCCAGGATCACCTTGCCCGTGGGCAGCGGCTGGCCGGCATTTCCGGGATGAAAGTCAACGGCATAGTCACCTACCAGGCTTACGGACACGATCTGCGCGTCCGCGTCGACCTTGGGCCTGATCTGCTCGGGAAGACTTGCGGTCACCAGCACCTTGCCTACATCCACGAACTCGATGCGCTCCACTTTGCCCACGGTGACGCCGGATATCCGAAGCGGAGATGCGCGCTTGAGGCCGCTCACATCCTCGAACTGAATTCTGACCAGATTGTCCGATCCTATCGACCGGCCGCTCAACCACATGGTGCCGAAGATGAACACCAGGATGGCCGCGGTGACGATGGCCCCGACGATGACTTCGCGAGAGTAACGAAAATCCATGAGGGCTCAGGCCGCGAAGGAGGGGTTGTCGAAGTCCCGCTCGAGGAACTCCCGGACCTTGGGGTTCTTCGAGTCGAGGAACTCTTGTGGGGTACCCTGCATCACGATCTTCCCTTCGCTCAGCAGCGCGAGGCGGTCGGCCACTCGGAACGCGCCCCGGACATCGTGCGTGACCATCACGCTGGTGACCCCCAGCTCGTTGTCGAGCCGCTGCACCAGTCCATCGATGATGTCGGCATTCACCGGGTCCAGTCCCGACGTAGGCTCGTCGTACAAGAGGTACTTCGGGGCCCCGGCGATCGCCCGGGCAATGCCCACGCGCTTCCGCATGCCGCCCGAGAGCTGGGCCGGGTACTTCTCGACCGTATCGGCGGGGAGATTCACCAGCCGGATGCACTCGGCTACACGCTTCCGGCAGTAGTCCAGATCGGCGTACTTGTTTTGGTCGGTGATCCCGAGCCGTACGTTCTCAAAGACATTCATCGAATCAAACAGGGCCCCGTTCTGGAACACATATCCGATTTCGGACCGAAGCTCCGATAGCTGCTTCCGCTTGAGCCGACCCACGTCCTTGCCGTCGACGTGAATCTCGCCCTCGTCGGGTCTGATCAACCCGATGATGTGCTTGAGTAGCACGCTCTTGCCCGTGCCCGACGGGCCCAGCAAGGCGACGGTCTCACCCTCGCGCACCTCGAAATCAACGCCGTTCAGCACAACCTGTTTGCCGAAGGCCTTGTGGACGTTGCGAAGCTCGATCATTGGTTGAGCAGGAGCCTGGTAAGCACGGTGTCGAGCACCAGAATGAGGACTGAACTGCTGACCACCGCGGTGGTAGTGGACCGGCCGACGCCTTCGGCTCCCTGCTGGGTGTTGAATCCCATGTAGCAGGAGATGACCGTGATGGAGCCGGCAAAGAAGAAGGCTTTGATGACGGAGTACCAGGCATCCCACGGTCTCCAGTAATACTGCGCACCGTAGGTGAAATCCGCATCCGTCACCGGGAGCACCGCCTTCACCGATAGCCAGCCCGACACGATGCCCGAGAGGTTGGCCAGCACCGTGAGCGCGGGGATCATGAGCAGGCCGGCCACAACTCGCGGGATGACCAAATGGGACGATGGCGAGCGGCCCAGGCTCTCCAACGCATCGATTTGCTCGGTGACGCGCATGGTCCCGAGCTCAGCGGCGTAGCGCGCACCGATTCGTCCCGCCAGAATGAGCGCCGTCAAGACTGGTCCCAGCTCGAGAATGATGGAGGAGGTGACCAGCGTGCCCACCACGTAGAGTGGGATGCTCCCGGTAAACTGGTAGCCGGTCTGAAGGGCGGTGACGGCCCCGGCGAAGGCGGCGATGAGGAGCACAATGAACAGGCTGCCTGCCCCGATGTTCCAGGCCTCGACCATCATCCGGGGCCACCAGATCCGCACTTCTCCGAGATTGCGAATCGTTTCCAGAACGAAGTAGGTCAGGCGCCCCACGTGCGAGGCGCCGTCCAGCACCAGGCGTCCGATTCTGGCGAGTGGATTCATATACAATAGTAACGAATTCTCTTAGGGTTCGGCATGCTGCGACGCACCAGATCGACGACCGCTCTCGAATTCCGCCGCAGGCTGCTTCGCTGGTTTCGCCGCCACGGGCGCGATTTGCCGTGGCGCCGTACGCGTGATCCGTACCACATCACCGTGTCGGAATTCATGCTGCAGCAGACCCAGGTATCGCGGGTTCAGCCCTACTATCTGCGCTTCGTCGAGCGGTATCCGACCATTCAGACGCTCGCCCAGGCGCCGGCGAACGCCGTACGTGAGAGCTGGGCAGGACTAGGCTACTACGGGAGGGCCGCCAACCTGCACCGCCTGGCGCAGGAAGTAGTGCGTGAGCACGGCGGACTGATCCCGTCGGACCCCCGGGTTCTTATGCAACTTCCTGGCATCGGACGCTACACTGCCGGCGCCATCGCGAGCTTCGCCTTCGAACGTCCGGCTGCGGCGGTGGACACCAATGTGGCCCGGGTACTCCGCAGGGCCTTTCACCCGCGTACCGCGCCGAGCCTCCTCGCTCGCCGGGTCTGGAACACCGCCGAGCAGATTGTTCCACGTCAGGGGAAGACGGCGTGGAAATTCAACCAGGCGGTCATGGAACTGGGTGCGATGGTGTGTACGGCCCGGGAGCCACGCTGCGGCTCCTGTCCGGTTCGGTCGGTGTGCGCGACAGGGTCCAGAAGAACAAAGGTTCTAGCCCAGCATTGCCCCGGCGAATAACGCGACCAGTCCGAGCGTGCCGGCGATCGACGCCACGATGCG
>DATADG010000290.1:0-3847 GCA_036258655.1 Gemmatimonadales bacterium
GCTCTACATGTTCCAAAACAATTTCCATAGCTCGATCTTTGCCGTGACGCCGGCTGGAGTCATTGCGACCGATCCGATCAACGCCGACGCCGCACGCTGGCTGAAGGCCGAACTGCAGGCCCGGTTCAACCAGCCGGTCCGGTACCTCATCTACAGCCACGACCATGCCGACCACATCGCAGGGGGAGAGGTGTTCGCCGATACTGCGCTCATCATCGCCCACGAGAATGCAAGGCCCGTCATCATAGGCGAAAAGCGGCCCACGGCCGTGCCTCAGGTGACCTTCTCGGACCGGATGACGATCGAGCTCGGCGGCACGACCGTCGAACTCGCCTATGTCGGGCGCAACCATTCAAACAACTCCATCGTGATGCGCTTTCCGAACGAACGAGTGCTGTTCGCGGTCGACTTCATCCCGGTCGACAGCGTCGCGTTCCGGGATTTTCCCGACGCCTATCTCGACGACTGGATCGAAAGCCTGAAAAAAGTCGAGGCAATGGACTTCGACGTTCTGGCGCCTGGCCATGGCCCCCTCGGCCGAAAGGACAACGTCCGCCAGTTCCGTGAGTACATGGAAGACTTGAAGAGTGCGGTCCTTCAGGCAATTCGCGAGGGAAAATCCCTCGACGAGATGAAGCAGTCGATCAAGCTTGCCAAGTATGAGCAATGGTCCGGCTATAAGGAGAGCTTTCCGCTTAACATCGAAGGCATGTACCGGATGGTGCAGGCGAACCGGGTCGGCAATTAGTGTAAAGGTGTGGTCCCCGTCACTAAAGCCGCTGGGGAGCAGGTGGACTGCCCAGTCGTCTTGTCCCCAGCCCGACTGAACCAAAGCTCTTGTCCGGCTCACTTAGAGGGACATGCCATGGCCAGATCTCCACGAGCCACCCCGTCAAAAGCACGCAGGGGGCGAAGAGCGCGTGCTGGGGGGAACTCCGAGTCAGCGAGGGCGAGGGCCGCGGCGGGCCCGCCCTCCAGGAAGAGCGCCGGGGCGAGAAAAGGGCCAGCCCCGCAGGGGCGGGCCGCCTCGAAGCCCTACGCCAGCCAAGGCGCAAGGCAGAAGGGGACGGTTGCCGACCGAGATTTGGGCGGCCAGTCTCGGAGCGCTCATGACCTAAAGCGATCGCAGAGGGCATTACAGTAGCTTCCGCCGGAGGCTATATAGGGGTCATGGCCATGCGATGCTGGGGGTAAGCCGTCTTGACCTACCGCCTCAGAAGGCTCGCTCCCGGCAGCTATGACATCATCCTCGATCAGGTGATTGTCGCCGGCCTGGTCCGGTCCGACATTCGGGATCATGTGAAATGGCGGCCGAACTCCTCATCGACGTTTCGCCCGAGGACATGCCGCCGCCCTTCACCGCGTCAGAGCATGACTTCGCCACCCTTGAGCAGGCCTGCAGGTGGCTGGGCGTGCCTGTGGAATCGATGCTGTGAAGAGCTGTCTTGCCGCGATGATGTAGGTCCGAGCCGCCAGAGCAGGGCCGAACGTTACCGGAGGGGTTGGAATGCAGAAGCACGAAGGCCCTCGCGATCCAAGGCACGACAGCCGGCCGCCGAAGCGGGCCACCACCTGGTGGCTGAAGCGCGGACAGGAGCAGCGTGAGGCTCACTCGACGACGCGGAGGGAACGTATGCAACTGGTCGGGTCCTGTCATTGCGGCGCAGTGCGGTTTTCCGTAGTGGCCTACGCGCCGGTGCCTTACTTGCGCTGTTACTGCTCAATCTGTCGGAAGACCGCAGGGAGCGGGGGATACGCGATCAATCTGGGTGCCAAAGCCGACACTCTCCGGGTCGAGGGCGAAGGCAACATCACGGTCTTCCATGCCAAGATCGATGGCGAGGAGAGCCCAGCCGAGCGCCGGTTCTGCTCGCGTTGCGGTTCGGCGCTCTGGGTCTGGGATCCACGATGGCCCGAACTCGTCCACCCGTTCGCGGGCGTGATCGATACGCCGCTTCCCGAGCCCCCGGAATTCGAGCACATGATGCTTGGATCGAAGGCGAACTGGGTCCGCGTCGATGCTCGCAGCTCGGAGAAGCTCCACGACGAGTATCCCGCGCAGTCCCTCGAGGACTGGCACCGCACTCAGGGTCTTTTGGATGGCGACTGAGGGTTTGCCCCAATGTGAGCGTTGACCTAAAAAGAGCGGCACCGTCCATGCATGGCTCTCGAAGCGATCCCCTCTCCTGTTAGCACGAGCGGTGAGAAAGCTCCTGGTTACCGAGGACAGCGCAGTCGGTCTAAGCCCCTCAACGGAGAGTGCTGCCGTGCTTCAGGTCACGCTTCCCACGGGTGAGTCGGTCTCGGCACTCGGACAGGGGACTTGGCAGATGGCCGAGGTCGCGCGCCATCGCGGCACCGAAATCAAAGCGCTGCGGCTCGGAATAGAGCTCGGGCTCACTCTGATCGACACCGCCGAGATGTATGGCGACGGCGCGGTCGAGGAATTGGTGGCCGAAGCGATTGAGGGGCATCGGGATAAGGTGTTCCTGGTGAGCAAGGTCTACCCCCACAATGCCAGCCGTCGTGGAGTGACGCAGGCCTGCGATCGCAGCCTCATGAGGCTGAACACCGACCGGCTCGACCTCTATCTGCTGCACTGGCGCGGGAGCATACCGCTGGAAGAGACGGTCGCCGGCTTCGAGGAGTTACGCTCGGCTGGGAAGATCCGCCATTGGGGTGTGAGCAACTTTGATACAGACGACCTGCACGAGCTGGTCCGGCTGCAGGGTGGGACGAGCTGCGCGACCAACCAGGTGCTCTATAACGTGATCCGGCGTGGGCCCGAGTTCGACCTGATGCCGTGGATGGCGGACCATCGCATGCCGCTGATGGCATACAGCCCAATCGAGCAGGGTCGGCTGCCCAGATCAGGCACGCTGCAGGCGATTGCCAGCAAACATGGGGCGAGCCCTTATCAGATCGCTCTCGCTTGGCTCCTCCAGAGGCCTGGTGTCATCGCCATCCCGAAGGCGGGTCGACCCGAGCATGTGAGAGACAACCATCGAGCGCTGTCGATCGAGTTGGACCGAGAGGATCTCCGGAGAATCGAGGCCGAGTTTCCGCCACCCACGCACAAGCGCCCTCTCGAGATGCTCTGAGGGTCGGCGCCCTAAGGTGGCGGAAGGTCCCTGGGGCGACCCGCTCCTTGGCAGGAGATCCCTACTGATCCCCACCAACCCGCGGGTGCGGCGCCAGTCCCAGGCGAGCGACCGCAGTGACCTGAGGTGGGCATCCTCAGAGCTTCAATCTCGCCCCAGAGGAGGCGAGCCGTCGACGGCCTCCAGCCGAGCCAAAACAAAGAGGCTCGGCGATTGATCCGCACGAGCCCCGGAGGTTCACAGGGTCGGAGAAACAGCTCCGTGGCCCCCACGGGTCTGCGAGGACGAGGCTGCGTCCGAATGGTTAACGAAAGGTTAGCGCGGTGGAACAAACAGCGTCACCGTGCGCTGAGATGTACCGGCCACTATCTGCCCCCACGGGCCGGCACTTGCGAGCGCCCTCCTTCCCCTGGGCGCTTTTTCTTTGAGCCGTAGCGGCTTGCGCAGCGCTGCATCAGCGCCCAGCATTTCACACCCTCGATGGCACGGGTGAAGCTGTATCGATCGCCCGACATCGCGATGATCCTGGCGTCTGGACCTTTGCCCGTAGTTGCCGCTGACCCACCCGACCATCGCTCACCGGCTTGCGGACTACTGCCGCCAGCACGGTATCGAACTGTCTGGCCTGAAACAGGTGATCACAATTTCCGAGAACCTGCGGCCCGAAGTGCGTGCTGCGGTCCGGACAGCCTGGGAGGTCCCGCTCGTCGACATCTACTCGACTCGCGAGGCAGGATACATCGCGC
>DATADG010000291.1:0-2576 GCA_036258655.1 Gemmatimonadales bacterium
GTAGGGTGCTGCAGGGAATAAGAAAGCGACGTTTTTCCTGACGAGAACAGCCTGGGGCTGTTTCACGTGAAACCGGCCGGCAATTACTGCATTCTAAGTTTCACGTGAAACAAGGTGGCTCGAGCTTCGATACCTCATCACCGCGAGAAGGAGGTTTTGGATATCGCTCGGAGAGACCCCGGGAATCCGACTCGCCTGTCCCAGTGAGCCGGGGCGGATCCTTTCAAGCTTCTCCCTGGCCTCATAGGAAAGGCTGCTGATCCGGCGGTAATCCATCTCGTGGGGAAGCTCCACTGCGTCCATCTGTGCGATCCGCTCCGCCGAAGTGCGCTCCTTTGCTAGGTAGCCGGAATACTTGAACTCAATGTTGGCCCACTCTGCTGCGTCCGTCGAGCACTCTGGTTTCACTGCAGAGAGCAGCTCGTGGAGCGGCACCTCTGGCCTACGAGCCAGATCCGACACCCGGCTCGGTTCCCGTATCGGTGTAGAGCCCAGCCGCTCAAGAAGCGGGTTGGCCAGCGCAGGGCTCATCACCGTCGACATGGCCCGATGCTGTACGGCTTCCTCGTTCTCCAGTCGTTGCCAGGCCACTGAGAGTTCCTCATCACTCAGAAGCCCCAACTCCTCGGCTAACGGAGCCAGTCGGCGAAGGGCGTTGTCCTGTCGGAGCAGTAACCGGTACTCTGAGCGGGAGGTGAACAAACGATAGGGTTCATCTACTCCGCGGCTGACCAGGTCGTCGATCAGAACCCCCAGGAATGCCTCACCTCGGCGCAAAACCACCGGCTCCAAGCCCCTCGCGTATGCTGCTGCATTAAGCCCTGCCACGGCTCCCTGGGCGGCCGCCTCCTCGTACCCTGTCGTTCCGTTCACTTGCCCTGCCAGAAAAAGGCCGCGCACGGTCTTTGATTCGAGGGTGGCCTGGAGTTGAGTCGGAGGGAAGAAGTCGTACTCAATGGCATAGCCTGCGCGAGTCATTCTCACCTGCTCCAGCCCTGGGATGCTGTGCAGGAATTCCAGCTGAACCTCGGGGGGCAGGGATGTGGACAGTCCGTTGACGTACATCTCAGAAGTGCCCAGACCTTCCGGCTCGAGGAAGACTTGATGCCGAGGCGCCTCCGGAAATTTGACGATCTTGTCTTCGATAGAGGGGCAGTACCTCGGACCTCTGCTTGCGATCGCTCCCCCATAGAGAGCCGAGGAGCTCAAGTGCCGCTCCACGATCTCACGCAGCGCTGCTCCGGTATAGGTCAGGAAACAGGGTCGCTGCTCTGGTCGAGGAGGGCGCTCGTAGAAGGAGAACCAGAACGGATCGGAGTCCCCATCCTGACGCTCCATTCGATCGAACATCACCGATCTTCCGTCCACCCTCGGCGGTGTCCCCGTCTTGAACCGTTTTACTGTAAGTCCAAGATCTTCAATAGATTGGGCCACCTCAAGTGCCGGAGCCTCACCCGCTCGACCGCCCGGCACCTGGGTGTGTAGCCCCTGATGAATTCGGCCCCGAAGGAACGTACCTGCCGTAATTACAACTGCCTTCGTGCGAAGCAGGAGTCCGCTCAGCGTCTCGACAGCATTTAGTCTCTGGTTGCTAGTAAGAATCCGGGAGACCGTGCCTTGTTGAAATTCAATTAGGGGATGTCTCTCGAGCAGACGGCGAACGGCCTGTCGGTAGAGTCCGCGGTCGCACTGCGCTCTGGGCGACCACACCGCGGGCCCTTTTGAACGGTTCAACATCCGAAACTGGATGCAAGCGAGATCGGTTGCCCGGCCCATAACGCCGCCGAGTGCGTCGACCTCCCGGACAACAGTTCCTTTTGCAATCCCACCGATAGCAGGATTGCAAGACATTTGGCCGATGGTGTCGAGATTCTGGGTAAGCAGGAGGGTTCGCGCGCCTCGCCGGGCAGCTAGCATCGCGGCTTCGCTGCCGGCATGTCCACCACCGACTACCACTACATCGTAGGACTCCACGAGGTGCTAACCTGGCGTTCCTTCCCGGCTCAGTTCGCCGAGTCGGGTGATCCGGGTGACATGATCCGAAGGCACCAGGACGTGGGGATGTTCGCTGCGGACCCCGAACTTCGCGCTTCTTCTGATATACTCTTCCTTCGAAAGGTCCGCAGCCGAATCGTGAATGCCGACATCCAGCAGGTGCACACCCCGCTCATCCTCGCTGTCGTAGCGCCCGATGTAGGTTCGTGACCCCTGTGTTTCGACTACAACAGTGATTCCATGAAGCTCAGCGTGACCCGGATGGAATACATGCCCCGGCATAATTCAACTCGTCATGAGACTGGCGCCGCAAAGAACTTGTCGAACGCCGCCGTGAGATCCGCCGCGATGGCTTGCGGTGAACGACCTTCGATCTGGTGACGATGCACGAAATGGACGACTTCGCCGTCGCGCAGCAGCGCCATGGACGGACTGCTCGGCTGATATTCCGCAAAGTACTGCCGTGCCCGGGCGACGGCCTCCAGGTCCTGCCCCGCAAACACGGTGACCACCTGCTGTGGAACCACCGAATGCTTGAGGGCAAGCGCGAGCGCCGGACGGGCATTGCCGGCGGCGCATCC
>DATADG010000292.1:0-5679 GCA_036258655.1 Gemmatimonadales bacterium
TACGCGAGTATCAACCGGGCGACGATGTTCGCACCATCGACTGGAACGTCACCGCCCGACTCGGCGCTGCCTACGTAAAGCGCTACCTGGAGGAACGCGAGCTCACCCTGCTCTTTGTGGTGGATGCCAGCGCCTCCGGGGATTTTGGTACCCGTCTCCGAACAAAACGCGCGCTGGCTGTGGAGGTCTGCGCCGTTCTGGCATTGGCGGCAGCCCGAAACAACGACCGGGTTGGCCTAGCGTGGGCGACTGACCGGGTCGAGCGGTTCGTGCCTCCCAGGCGCGGCCGCAGACATGTGCTGAGAGTCATAGACGATCTGCTCGCGTTCGAGCCGGCTGGAACAGAGACTGACCTGACAGCCGGGCTGGAGTTCGCCAACTCGATCCTGCGCCGCCGGTCGGTGGTGTTTCTGGTATCGGATTTTCTCACCACCGGATATCAGCTCGCCCTCGAGGGAGTAGCCCGGCGGCACGACGTCATCGCACTTCAGCTTTACGATCCACGAGAACGGGAGCTGCCCGATTTGGGGTTGGCGGCTTTTGTCGATCCGGAATCGGGTGTCCACCGCCTGGTGGACACGGGTCGGCAATCGATTGGCGAGCAGTACCGCCGGCAGGCAGCGCAGTTCGATCTCTCGCTAGAGCAGAATGTCCGCCGGTGCGGAGCTGAGCTGGTGCGCCTGGAAACTGGCCAGTCCTACGCCGAGCCGCTGATCGCATTCTTCCGCCGGCGGGGACGGATGAGTCGGCGGTGAAACTGAGTCTGGCGTTTCTCATCTGGCTGCTGCCCCACGCGACTGCGGCCCAGGACAGTCAGGAGTTCCGGATTACTCCGGTAAATGCCCGCATCACGGTGGGGGACTCGGTGACTCTGAGGTTCCGGGTTCGTCTCGACGAGCGGGATCTGCTGATTGACACCGTCCCTCGTCCTTTGGGGCCGCTACCGAGTGGGGTGCGCCTGCTTTCAGTCGAGAAGATGCACCGGACGCCGGACCGCATCTTTCACGGGCAAGCCCGCATAGTGTTTTATCGCCCTGGTCGCCAGCCGGTGCCGGTGTTTGGCCTGCCCTTCATGCGGATCGTGGAGGGGGTAGAGCGGGCTACGCTGTCGAGCGACTCCGCATATGTCAGCGTCAGCCCGCTACTCCCGCCCGGAAACCCGGCCCTCAAGGATATTCGGGAGTTCGAGCCGACCCGAAACTCCCCCTGGAGCTTTGTCGCGGGCGGGACACTGCTGGCTGTCGCGCTGCTTTTCGCCCGTCGCCGGTTGCGGCGAGCTGCCCCGACACCCGTTGCCAGAGACCTCGCGCAACAGGACCCATCGCAATCGGCGGTGGATCCCCTCGGCATAGCCCTCGAGTCTCTCCTCAAGATAGAGCGGGAACAGTGGCCCGAGCGGGGCGAGGTGCCGCGCCACTACGAGGCAGTCGTCAACGTTCTGCGCGACTATCTGAACCTGGCAGAATCGATTCCGGCGCGGGAACAAACGACAGCTGAAGTACTGTGGGCATTACCTCCCCACCTGAGCGAGTCCGGGTTGCGGGATCAGCTTCGGGAACTGCTCGTCGAGGCCGATCTGGTGAAGTTTGCCGGTGTTCGCCCCGATAGTGCCGACGCGCACCAGTTCCTCGCCGACAGCCGCTCGCTGCTGGAGACCTGGCACAGGACCGGAGTGCTGGAGGAGCCTGCGGATGCGCTTCGCTGATCCGCTCTTCCTCGGGTTACTCCTGTTGCCGGCGCTGTATGCGATCAGCGTCTGGCGAGGGCGGGCAGCTGCCCCAGGACAGCTTGCGTTGCCGGCCATGCTGTTTCTGGCCGCTTCAGTCCCGGATCGAAAGGCCCGCTGGCACGCGCTGCTGCCGGCGTTCCGTGTGCTGGGTGCGGTCCTCCTGGTATTCGCGCTATCCCGGCCTCAGGAGCTCAGGGATGTGCGCGAGATCCGGCTTCGTTCCCGCAACATTATGCTCGCGCTCGATATCTCCAGCAGCATGAAGGCGGGAGACTTTCAACCCGGAAATCGCCTCGCCGTGGCGCGGCGGGTCATGATGGACTTCGTTCAGCGTCGGGAAGGCGATCTGGTTGGTTTGGTGCTCTTTGCAGGCCGCGCGTTTCTCCAGGCGCCACTCACCCCTGATCTGGCGCTGCTCCGTCAGACCCTCGAGCAGGTCGACATCGGCCTGCTTCCGGACGGCACCGCCATCGGCACTGCGCTGGCTCTGAGCCTGAATCAGCTCAAGGACCTGCCGCCACAGGCGAGCACAGTCGTCCTCGTGACCGATGGAGCCAACAACACGGGGCGTCCGACCCCACTCGCGGCCGCGGAGGCGGCCCGCGCTCTCGGCATTCGAATTCAGACCGTTGGTTTAACCACGCTGGATACCACAAGCGTGCCCCTGAACAGTGTCTGGCGGGTCGGCAACACCGCACCGCGCCTCACCGGGGGTGATGAAGCCGCGCTCCGGCGAATGGCCGAGCGAACCGGCGGACAGTTCTACCGGGCCACGGATCGTGACGCGCTCGCACAAATCATGGGGCAGATCGATCGGGTAGAACGGAGCAATGTGCGAGTAGGTGAAAGCCGTGAATAGCGGGAGCTCTACCCGTTCTTCCTGATTCCCGGCCTGTCGCTGCTTCTGCTCGAGTTGGGATTGGGCGCGACCTGGCTCCGAAGGGTGCCATGAGCGCGTTGAGCTTCGGCGAGCCCTTGTATCTGATCATCCTTGCGGTGGTGATTCCCCTGGCGGCCTGGGGGCTGATAGTGGAGCACCGGCACCGGAAGGAGGCGCTTCGTCGCTACGGCGACGAGAAACTCCTGGATCGGTTTGCCCGGATGCCCGCCAGACATGTTCGAATGCTTCGTGCGGCATCCAGGCTCGCTGTTCTCGCGCTCGTACTCGTGGCACTCGCCCGGCCCGAACTGGGTCAGCGACCGGTCTCGAGCGCGCGCACGGGACGCGACCTTCTGGTGTTGCTCGACCTGTCTCGTTCGATGAATGCGGCAGATGCCGGAGTGAGCCGTCTCGATCTGGCCAAGCAGGCGGCATTAGAGATTCTTGCGGCAGCACCCGATCACCGGGTTGGCCTCATCGTCTTCGGTGGCAGCGCCTTTCTTCAGCTTCCTCTAACCGGCAATCACGCCGCCTTTCGACGTTATCTGGCAGCCGCCAGCACCGACGACCTTGGCGATCCGGCGACCGACCTCTCCAGAGCGTTCGATGCGGCGGCCACCACCTTTGACCATGAAGGGGAGCGGGGCTATCAGTCTGTGCTCGTCCTCTCCGACGGCGAGAGCGTGTCGGGCGACATCGATCGCGCGTTGACCCGACTCCGGCGGTCGCGGATTCCCGTCTTTGCGGTCGGGATCGGCACCGCTGAAGGAGCACCGATCCCGGCGGACAGCAGCGCGGCTCCTGAGCAATGGCATCGGGACCACACCGGACGCGTCGTCATCTCCCATCTCGAGGAGGGCGACCTTCGCCGCGCGGCCCGGGAGACCAACGGCAGTTATGAGAGGTGGAGTACCGCTGGGCCCCAGCGGCTAGGCGCCCAGCTTGCCAAGGCTGAACAGCGAGTGCTGGCGTCATCCGAGACGCTGGAACGGGTGAATCGCTTCCAATGGCCCCTGGGCTTGGCTGTCATCACTCTTGCATTCGAGTCCATGCTCGGACATCGCAGCCGGCGGAGAGCTCGGTGAGCCGGTTCGGCGTTGGGGCTCTGGTGCTGGGACTCGGTGTGTCAGCCTGCGGTTCCTGGTTTAGCGACTATCGACACGGCCAGCGTCTTTATGAGCGCGGCCAATATCGCGAATCAAATCAGGCCTTCCAGGAGGCCCTCCGGTCGCGGCCCGAACCGGCCACACATTTCGCTCTCGGCGTCACGCAATATCGGTTGAAACGGTACCAGGACGCAGCGCGAAGCTTTCGCCTCACAACCGGCGACCGCCGGCTCAGGCAGCAGAGTTACTACAACCTCGGCAACGCATACGTCCGAGCCTCCGAAGAGAGCCCGGACAAGGAGCGGCTGCTGGCCGACGCAATTGCCGCCTACGAGTACGCGCTTCTACTGGAGCCAGGAGATTCTGCTGCGAAGTGGAACCTGGAGCTCGCCCTTCGGCGCCGTGACGAGAACCGGGAAGCTGGCGGGTCATCCGGCCGCGGACGTTCGGCTGATTACGGCCGCGGCAACATGAATGTCCCCGGTTACGAGGGAAACCCAGAAGCGGCGGTTGGAGCAATGGCGGGAGGAGGGTATGGTGCCGGTGAAGGGGAATCGGCGGAAGAGCTGACCGAGACGCAAGCCCGCCGTCTCTTGGAGGCGGTCGAACGGGAGCAGCTCAGCAGCCATCAGGGGCGTCCGGCAATGCGAGGGGGATCCAGCGAGAAAGACTGGTGACGTTCGGCAGTGACGACGCGGTGCTGATGATCAGCTAGTGAGTTGGCTCCAATGCCCGGTTGACGGCGGAAATCATTTCGTCAAGGGTGAACGGCTTCTCCACCGTCAGAATCGATCCCAGCAGAGCCATGTTTCCCAGAAGGTTTAGTCGCTTGGTCTGTCCCCCGCCGGACATTGCGATGATCCGGAGGCCAGGTGTGTGTGACAGCAACTCGATAATGGTCTCGATTCCGTCCTTTTCGGGCATATGAAGATCAGTAATAACCAGATCGCCTCCGTGTTCCCGCCAGAGCCGCACCGCCTCTGAGCCATCCGACGCCTGAATCACTTCATAGCCTGCCTTGCTCAGCAGGAGATGGAGTGTCCGCCTGATGCTTGCATCATCATCCACAATCAGGATGCGCGGCGGAGTCCCTGCCCTCATCCGTTCTCCCAGGTGATGTCTCAGAGGCGAGTAGACAACGTGAAAGCCGCTCTGGTTGCACGGCCCGGGCCATCTCGTATGCTCAACGGGAGCAAGCTCATCAGTAACTGCAGGCGGAGCGTGCCTCTGGTGCGCTGCCATACCTGTGGCGGAATCACGAGGCAGGGCTGACGAGCGTCGCTGAACCCCGATTCTCCGCTGGAGCCCTATACTCACTGTATACTTTTTATTCAGTGCCTGTTGGTGGAATCAGGAAGGAAATTCTCCACAGCGTGTGGAGATGTGAGCATTCGAGGTAACTCTCGTCCTCGTGGCAACCTGGACATCAACATTCGGTCGACACTACAAACATCGATCCCGAAGAGAAATGGGCGCTTGCACGATTGCGATAAAATCCCAAATTGTGAGTCCTCCCTCTGACATTCGCAAAAAATTCTCGAGGAAGTCGATGCTGCGTGAAGCTCGCTTGCGGCCCGAGTACGCACATCTCTACCCGATGCTCGTACCAGATGCATGGGAGTTGGCGGCCGAGACGGCGGCGAAGGTAGCCGCGTGGCGGCTTCTCCAGCTGGCGGACGCCTACGTACTGCACGACAGGGTCCTGGCCGACGCCCACTTCGAGTTCCGCGGCGGAATGCCCCGCCGACACCTGAATCCGTCGCAGGGAGCGGCGTAGCGTCCCGACGGCACGCGCAGCGAAGCCTCCATCCCTTTTAGAGTCGATAACAGGCCTCCCCGTTATTTGACCTCTGGCTCCAGGGTCCGAGTTATTCACCGGGCTGATCTCTCGATTGGCAGGCTGGGGTGCTGATAGCCGGCGCCGCCGACGTGGCCATCGTGCGCCATCTGACCTGAGCCCCTTA
>DATADG010000293.1:0-4097 GCA_036258655.1 Gemmatimonadales bacterium
TACGCGAGCTGGATCGCAGGGTGGCCGCCCGGCTGGGGTTTGCCGAGACCTTTGCGGTGACAGGTCAGACGTACACCCGCAAGATTGACAGCGCGGTCCTGGACGCGCTCAGCGGCATAGCCCAGTCCGCATCGAAGCTCGCCGCCGATCTCCGCCTGCTGCAGCACGAGGGTGAATTACTGGAGCCCTTCGAATCGGAGCAGGTTGGCTCCAGCGCAATGGCGTACAAGCGGAATCCAATGCGCGCGGAGCGGATCAGCGGCCTCGCCCGATACGTGATCGCGCTTCCAGCCAACGCGGCACAAACCGCCGCGAGTCAGTGGCTCGAGCGTTCGCTGGATGACAGCGCCAACCGCCGGCTTACGCTGCCCGAAGGTTTTCTGGCAACGGACGCGATCCTGGTTCTTACCACGAATGTTGTGGCCGGGTTGGAAGTTCGGGAGGAGGTGATCCGCCGCCACGTCCAGGATCAGATGCCGTTTATGGCAACGGAGCGTTGGCTGCTGCTGGGTACCGCGGGCGGAGGCGATCGCCAGGTGCTGCATGAGGTCATTCGCCGTCACAGTCTCGCAGTGGCGGAGGCGGTAAGCCGGGGTGAGCCCAATGATCTTCTCAGCCGTCTGGCGGCGGACCCGGCGTTCCGTGGAGTGCCCGCGGCTGCCCTGCAGGCGGAGTTGGCGCCGGAGCGTTACACCGGGCGCGCAGCACAGCAAGTCCGTGAGTTCAGGGAGGAATACCTCCAGCCGCTGCTGGCGCGCGCCCGACCACTGGCCGCAGAGGCCGAGGCCGCAGAGGTGGTGGTATGAAGCGGTCGACCGCAACACTGGTCCAAAGCCGGTTGCCGCTGCCATTGCTTCGGCGTGGCAAGGTGCGCGAAGTGTATGAGGTCGACGCCGAGCACTTGCTTTTGGTGGCCAGCGACCGGGTGAGCGCGTTCGATGTGGTGATGCGGGAGACGGTGCCCTTGAAGGGCGCCGTGCTGACCCAGATCAGCGCCTACTGGTTCGAGCGCCTGGCGGATGTCTTTCCCTCGCACTACATCACTGCCCGCACCGCAGAGATCATCCAGCGGGTCCCCGGGCTGGCTGGTCTGGAGCGGGAGCTTGCGGGGAGAACCATGCTGGTCCGCAGGGCCCCCCCAGTACCGTTCGAGTGTGTTGTACGGGGATACCTCTCAGGATCGGCTTGGGCAGAGTACCGCCTTCACGGCACTCTGGCGGGCGAGCGGTTGCCAGCCGGTCTTCGCGAAAGCGAGCGGCTCGAACCGCCGCTCTTCTCACCCGCAACCAAGGCGGAATCCGGCCATGATCTCAACGTGACATTCACCCAGATGGTTAACGTGGTCGGCGCCGAGCTCGCTGGCCGGCTCCGCGACGCGAGCTTTGCCATTTATGAAGCGGGGCGCGATCACGCCGCTCGCCGTGGAATCATTATCGCAGATACCAAGTTCGAGTTCGGGCTGGATCCTGCCGGCACTCTCCGCGTCATAGACGAGCTCCTCACTCCGGACTCATCGCGGTTCTGGCCGGCGGACCTGTATGCTCCCGGAGGCCCTCAACCCAGCTTGGATAAGCAGCCTTTGAGGGACTATCTGGCCTCTTTGAAGGCGGCTGGCCAGTGGACCGGTGAAGCTCCACCACCAGCCCTTCCACTGGAAGTCATCGACGCCACCAGCCGCAGATACCTCGATGTTTACCGGCTGCTCACCGGACGTGAGCTGAGCGAGGACCAGTGATTCGGACGGCACCTGAAGGGCGCTGGTTCATCGTAGCGTCGTGGGTCATCGCGCTGGCACTGTGGTTGGCCGTTCTCCGATGGGAGACGCCCGGCTGGTGGGCCGCCGCGCTGTTGTGGACGATCCTCGCCGTTTGGGTCGTCGCCTTCTTTCGGGACCCCGAGCGGTCGGGCCAACGGGGTGAGCGTCTCATTCTGGCACCCGCCGATGGCAAGGTCGTGAGCGTCATCGAGACCGAGGAACCGACGTTCTTTCAGAGCCGTGCCCTACGGATCTCGATTTTCATGAACGTCTTCAACTGTCACGTGAACCGCTACCCTACGGATGGAACGGTTCGTTACCGACACTATAACCCGGGGAAATTCGGCCACGCGGCCGCCGAAAAATCGAGTCTCGATAACGAGCAGTCTTCCGTGGGGCTGGTCAACGAACGAGGGAAGGTGCTCATCCGTCAGATTGCCGGGCTGGTCGCTCGGAGGATCGTCACTGACCACGAAGTAGGAGCCAAAGTGCAGCAGGGGCAGCGCATGGGCATGATCAGGTTCGGCTCGCGGGTAGACCTCTTCCTTCCAGTAGGCACGCGCGTCCTCGTCAGGCCGGGTGACACTACCTTGGTGGGGGTGACTGTGGTGGCCGAATGGAGCTGAGGCAGCGACGGGAGGGGCTCCGCCGGCCCTCCATCCGGCAAGTTGTCGTCGTAATGCCGAGCGCGTTTACGCTTGGCAATTTGTTCTTTGGGTTCTGGGCCATCGTTTCGGCGTTCAACGGCAACTTCCGCTGGGCCGGTTGGTTCATCGTGTTCGCCGGCATTCTGGACATGCTCGACGGTCGGGTGGCCCGCCTGTCGGGCACCGGCACCCGGTTCGGTGCCGAGCTGGACTCACTGGTGGACGTCATTTCGTTCGGCGTGGCCCCTGCCCTCCTGATGTATTTCCTGGACTTCGCCAGTGCAGGGCGGTTCGCCTGGATCCTCTGCTACATCTATGTCGTTGCCGTGGCATTGCGGCTGGCGCGGTTCAACGTGCTATCGGCCGGAAAGCCGAGCACCGGCTGGTTTACAGGTATGCCATCACCGTCCGCGGGTATGACCCTCGCGGTCTACTATCCCTTCAGCCAGACTGATTGGTACCGCGCATCGCTGGCCTACATGGACCTGCAGCACGAGGGCTTGGTAGTGCTGATGCTGCTCTTGGCGGTACTCATGGTGAGCAACGTGAAGTATCCCAAGTTCCCGCCAATCGGTGTTCGCAGCGCTCGCGGAATCTTTGGCCTCTTGGTGCATCTGGTACTCCTCCTCGGCGGAATCCTCGCACCCGAGTATTTTTTATTTCCTCTCGGATTGGCCTACATGGCATATGGGCTCGTCCGGGCCACAGTGCTCGGGTTGATGGAGCGGCCTGAACCACTGGCAGTAGTGAACGAGCGCGTCGCGGACGCCCACGACCCGACTCTGCCCCCACCCCTCTCGCAGGAACGCAGAGCCCGATGGGGTGACCGGCGACAGGAGCTGGATCAATGACCTTTCGAGTACACGTCCGAGTCATGCCGAGGAGCGGTCTGCTGGATCCCCAGGGCCAGGCCGTGGAGCACGCGCTGGCGGCGCTCGGGTTCGAGGAAGCCGGAGCCGTGCGGGTGGGCCGGGCGATCGAGCTCGATGTCGCAGCCGGTTCGCGAGACGAAGCCGAGGCGCGAGCGCGGCTCATGTGCGACAAGCTGCTCGCCAATCCGGTGACGGAAGACTATCTCCTGGCCGTGGAGGAGGACTGATGCCGCGGGTGGCCGTAGTACGGTTTCCGGGAAGTAATTGCGACTTCGACACTCTCCGCGCCGCGGAGCAGCACGGAGGCGACGCATACTTCGTGTGGCACCGGGATACGACGCTTAAAGGAGCGGACATCGTCATCCTCCCCGGTGGATTCAGCTACGGAGATTACCTGCGCTGCGGAGCCATCGCCCGATTCAGTCCGATTATGCAGGCAGTCCAACGACACGCCGCCGAGGGGGGTCCGCTCCTGGGGATTTGTAACGGCTTCCAGATTCTGTGCGAGGCACAGCTCCTGCCTGGAGCGCTGCTGAGGAACGCGGGGCTGACATTCGTCTCCAAGCCGGTCGATGTCACCGTGGAGCAAACCGATACGGCATTCACCTGCGATTACGAGCCCGGCGACCGGCTACGTCTTCCGGTGGCGCATGGCGATGGCAGGTATGTGGCCGAACCCGACACCTTGCGGATGCTCGAAGCGGAAGGCCGGGTGGTGCTCCGCTACGTCGCCGCTACTGAGCGCTCTCCGTTTCAGCCCAATCCGAATGGCTCGGCCAATCACATCGCGGGGATCTGCAATCCGGCAGGGAACATTGTCGG
>DATADG010000294.1:0-8261 GCA_036258655.1 Gemmatimonadales bacterium
AACCAGGAAGCGCTGCGGCTGCTCAACACGGCGCACCGATTGTTCGGCCGACTGGATGCGCGGGTAGACCTGGTGGATGTCTCCACCAAGGTCCATCGGCTCGAGGAGACGTACTTCGCCGTCGTACGGAACTGGGGCCAGTCCATCGAATCGTCGGACAGCTACACCCACGGGCATTGTGAGCGCGTCGCGGGCTACGCGCTGGCCGTTGCTCGTGAGCTGGGCCTAGATGAGGAGCAGCAGACCGCCGTCCGGATCGGAGCGTATCTCCACGACCTCGGCAAGGTCCGCGTGCCCCACGAAATCCTCAACAAGCCCGGCACGCTTACGCCGGAGGAGTTCCGGGTCATCCAGATGCACCCGGTCTGGGGCGTCGAGCTGCTGGCAACTGTGGAGTTTCCCTGGGACATCAAGCCTATCATCCGCTGGCATCACGAGAAGTACGACGGCACCGGCTATCCCGACCGCCTCCGGGGCGACGAGATCCCGGTAAGCGCCCAGATCATCGGCATCGTGGACGTCTATGATGCGTTGACGACCACCCGCAGCTATCGCCCGGCCCTGTCCCGGAGCGAAGCGCTGGCGAAGATGCACGAGTGTCGGGGTTGGTGGCGGGGGGACGTATATCAGGCATTTGTGAGGTCGGTGGGAAGGCTGGCGGAGGCGGCGTAGCCTACGCCGTCTTCCGCTTCGGTGCCTTCCCCGTGCGCTTGCGGCGCTTCTTGAGCTCGAGCACGCCGGCCTGCTCCCTGGGTTGACGGTAGACGTAGCGCTCGCCCCGGAAGTTCTTCAGTACTACTTCGTCCTCGTTCATGCTCTCGACATACTCCGGCAGAATCGGAACCTTTCCGCCGCCGCCCGGGGCATCAATGACGAACGCCGGTACAGCCAGGCCGCTGGTCCAGCCTCTGAGCGCTCGCATGATCTCGATTCCGGTCTGGACGGTAGTCCGAAAGTGCTCGGCCCCGGCTACCTGGTCTGCCATATAGATGTAGTAGGGGCGGACCCGCGCCATCAGCAGCCGGTGCATCAACTCCATCATGACTTCGGGAGTGTCGTTCACCCCTTTGAGGAGCACGGTTTGGCAGCCGAGCGGTATTCCGGCATCGGCGAGCCGGCCCAGTGCGGCGACGGCCGCCGGGGTGAGCTCGTCGGGATGGTTGAAATGGGTATTGATGAAGAGCGGATGGAACCTCTTCAGGGTGGCGCACAGCTCGGGCGTGATCCGCTCCGGCAAGTGGCAGGGAATGCGGCTTCCGATCCGGATGATCTGCAGATGGGGAATTGCCCGGAGCCGGGTAAGAATCGCCTCCAGGCGCCGGTCGTTCAGCAGCAGCGGGTCACCACCTGAGAGGATGACGTCGCGAATCTCGGTGTGCTGTTCCAGATATTGAAAGGCGCTCTCGAACTGCGACATCGGGATCTTCTCCGGATCGCCTACCTTGCGCCGCCGGGTGCAGAACCGGCAGTAGGTGGCGCAGACCGGTGAGACCAAGAACAGTGCCCGGTCGGGGTAGCGGTGGGTGATGTTGGGGACCGGGCTATCCGCGTCCTCATTCAGCGAGTCCACCAGGCCATCGACCACATCGAGCTCGTCCACCGACGGCACGTACTGGCGCCAGATGGGGTCGTCCGGCGACTTGATGAGGTCTACCATGGCGGGAGAAATGCGGAACTCGAAGTTCTCCGCCGCCTGCCGCAGACGGTCGAGCTCGGGAAAGTTCTCCGGTCCGAACTTATCGGCGAGTGCCTCGAGTGAGGCGATCGAGTTCTTCTTAAGGACTTCTTGCCAGGTTTCCGCCATAAACCCTCCGGCTTTAACGGCGTAAACAGTAACAGTGAACAGTGAACAGGACGGCTTGACGAACACCTCCTGCCGAGGCTGTCCTGTTTACAGTTACTGTTTCCTGTTCACGGCCTTCACAAACACCACCTGGTCATCGCCGGGCGCATAGAAGTCGGGGACTGTTGCGACGGGTGTGTATCCGCGCGCCTGGTAGAAGGCCCGGGTAGCCCCGTAGTCCGGCCTGCCCGCGGTCTCGACTACCACGAGTCGAGCGACTCCTCTGAGGCGTTGCTCCATCTCCTCCAGCAGCGCCTTGCCGATTCCGTTCCCCTGAGCTTCGGGCGCTACCGCCATCCAGTAGAGATCGTAGGTGCCGAGCGTGCAGGGAGTCGGTCCCCAGCAGATCCACCCGGCGAGGTCACCATCCACTTCAGCGCCAAGGACGGAGTAGGTGTTGCCGGCCGCGCCCCGAACGGCTTCGTCGAACACCTCGAGTGCAACCAGAACCTCGTCAGGCCGAAACACGCCGACCGACCGGGTGATCTCCTCGATCCGGCCCCGGTCGGCAGTGGTGAGACGGCGAAGATGGGGAAAGACAGCAGTGCCGCTCACGCGGCAGACACCCCACTGACCAGGACGGCCGCGGCCCGATGACTCTGGGAGCGCAGAAGAGCCTCGTCAACGACCTGCATGACGAGCTCGTCGTAGCTCCACCCAAATGCGCGACCCATCCGGGCGAGGCCGGCGTTGCTGGAGAGATCGGGCGTGGGGTTCACCTCGAGGACGTACGGCTGTCCTTCCTCGTTGACTCGCATATCCACCCGGCCATAACCCTCGCCGGCGGTCATATGCTCCCAGGCCTGGCGGGCGACCCGTGCGACTCGCTCCTCCAGCTCGCCGTCGAGCTCTGCGGGACAGACGGGGACGGTCCCATCATACTCCGGACTGCCTGGAATCCATTTGGCGGCGTAGCTCACGATTGGCCAGGTGCCCTGCGGGAGAGTCTCGAAGCGGATCTCGGCGATCGGGAGCATTCGCTTTCCGACAAACCCCACATTGAACTCGCGCCCTGGCACGTACTCCTGGACGACAACCTCGTCGAACTGTTCGAGCATCTGTCCCACACGGCGCTTGAGCGCGCGCTTGCTGGTGCAGACAGCCGCGTTGTCGATGCCGACGCTGGCATCCTCCGCCGCCGGCTTCACGATGGCCGGCAGGGGGAAGTCAGTAGGGTTCTTGTTGTCCTGGGCCAGTGTAAAGGCGGGGACCGGCAGGCCGGCGGCTGAGAGAAGAGTGTTCGCCACATGCTTCCGGTGGCAGATGGCGGTCGGCCAGGTCCGGCAGCCGGTGAAGGGCACGCCGGTCAGCTCCAGCGCGCTGACCACCAGGTCCTCGAAGCGGGCGTGGCCGTTGATCCCTTCGCACAGATTGAAGACCAGGTCGGCCCGGCGAGCCCGTGACAGCCAGCGGAAGTCGCCATAGCGGACCGGGAGCAGCTCCACCTCGTGCCCGTGACGCCGAAGGACGTCGCGCACCTCGTGCACGTTGGCCACCACCGCCGCCACATCTTGGGGACTCCACTCTTCGCTCCCTGCATCGAAGAGGATTGCCACTTTCATCAGGCCACCTCCGCCAGGAGTGAACGACCGCTGATCCGCCGCCAGGCGATGTCGGCGACAGAGCGGATCAGATCGTCGTAGCTCATTCCGGCCGCCGCCGCTGCCTTGGGGAAACAGGAATGGTCCCGCGGGTCCGGCAAAACGCCCGGCAGCGGGTTGAGCTCGACGACCATCGGGCGACCGGCAGCGTCACAGCGGATATCGACGCGGCACCAGTCGCGGCATTCCAGGGCGTGGTATGCTCCGAGGGCAGCCGACCGGATTTCTTCGGCGAGACTCTCGGAGATGTTGGCCGGGCACTCGTAGATCTCCAGGGGATTGCTCGGTGTATCCCAGATCCACTTTGCCTCATAGCCATAAATCGGTGGTGCACCCTTCGGCAGCATATCAAATCGCATGCCGATAATCGGCAAACAGTAGGCTTCGTCGCCGTTGCCGAGGATGGCAACAGTGAACTCCTGGCCGGGCAGGTAGGTCTCGATCAGCACCGGCTCCGCATAGGTCGCGAGCAAGTGGGAGACCTGACGCACGAGCTGCGAGCGATTCTTACAGAGACTTCGCGTCGTGATCCCCTTCCCCGAGCCTTCGAACGCAGGCTTGACGAAGAGCGGAAACGGCAGCGCCACTTTCCGCGCGTCTGCCGGCGATCGGGCGAGCACGAAGGGGGCCGTGGGGACGCCGTGATAGGAGAGAATCTCCTTTGCCCGACTCTTGTGAAGCGCGAGACCACAGGTCAGTGGATCCGAAGCGTGATAGGGGACGCCGAGGAACTCGCAGATTGCAGGAACGTGGGCCTCGCGGCTCGGTCCGTAGAGGCCTTCGGCGATATTGAAGACGAAGTCGGGACGCAAAAGAGCGAGCCGGGCCGGGAAGCTGCTATCGGCCTCGAGCCGATACACCCGGCCCACCGTGCTCAGCGCCCGCTCCACCGCATCGATGGTGGCGGGCTCGTCCCACTCCGCGTACAGGTCTGGTTGCTGAAGATCGGGACGGTACGCCCGATTGTGCGGCTCGTCGGAAGAAGGGGAATCGGAGTTCGCCCCGGCTGGGTTAGCCGGCGCCTCAGGTTTGAGATTGAAGGCGAGTCCGATCCGAACTGCCAAATGATCCCCTTCTACAAAAAAGGCCGTCCGCGAGAGACGAGCCAGGACGAGTGATGCATCACTGCAACTAAACTAAGAAAAACGTTTTGGGGGCACAATAGTTTTTTGGAAGAAAGTCGCGAGTCGCGCGTCACGAGTCGCACAGAAATCTTCGAAGCAGGTCCTCACGAGGTCAGCTCCACGCGAGACAGGTGACTCGCGAATCGCGACTCGAGACTAAACCTTATGGAAACCAACTCGACCGGCCTCTCCCCCTTCACTCGACTCATAGATCTCGAAGTCGGCGAACAGCGCCGGCGCCTCCTGCTGTAACACCCGAAGGCAGGCGACCGCCATCCGACGGATCTCGAGCTCGGCCCCTTCGCCCAGCCGGAGCTCGAGCATGGTGCGCCAGGCCCTGACGTTGGCGCTGACCACGATCTTCACCTCCGTGGCGTTGGGCAAGACACTGCGGGCGGCCTCGCGAGCCATCTTCCGCCGGTGGATCTTGTCCTCGACCCACTCATAGCGCGCCATCAGCCGCTCGACCGCCGCCACGTATGCCGCCTGCGCCTCCCGGACCTGGAGAGTCCAGTCCTCTTCCAGCGTAGCGTCGCCCATGATGGCCGGCGGCATAACGAAGGCGGCGTGGGACTCGTCCACATACCGCTGGGAGAGCTGCGAGTATCCCCAACCTGCCCGATGACGCACCAGCTCGTGACTGCACGATCGCGAGATGCCTTCGATGAGCATGACGTAGGTCGAGTGCTCGAACACCGACCCGTGCCCCTGCCGGAGGATGTTCTGCAAGTACTCGGCCGTGCTGCGCCCGGCTGGATTGTGCTGGCTCATATAACACAGCCGGCCGGCAAACTCGGCGATACGCTCGCCATCGCTCGCCTGGCCCTTCCATTGAACCCGGAGGTGGGCCGGTTCGAGAGACTGGGGACGGGCGATGAGGGTGACGCGTGGTTGACGGATGATTTCCATGGGAGTTCAGTCGCTAGTCTCAGTCGCGAGTCGTCAGTCGCATCAGAACGGTCAATCGACAGGCCACCGCACGCCATCGAGGTGGTCTTGCCTCTGGAGACTGCCGACTGACGTTAGCGACTATGCCAGCTCCAACCTACACCGCGCATACCCCGCCGTCACTTCGATCTCGCGAAGACCACGTTCGATGTCGCGCGGCAGAGGTACCGCATCCTGCCCGACCTTGAGGCGGCTGATGGGTGGCTCGCCGGAGGGAAGGATGACGCCGGGGTTGAAGATGCCCGGTGGATCGAGGCTTTGCTTTACCTGATGGAAGAGCTCGACGATCTGATCGCCATAAACTCGACGAAGCGTCGCGGCTCGGAGCCGGCCGTCTCCGTGTTCGCCGGTGGGTGTCCCGCCGAGCTCGATGACGGTGTCGGTGACATCGTCGAGCAACGCCGCGACAGATGCCTCCCATCCGGACCGGACGATGTCGGGAAGCAGGTTCACGTGTACGTGGCCGTCTCCGGCGTGGCCGAACATCACGATAGAGATCCCCCGGGCACTCGCGGCGTTCCGGAGCCGGCGGATGTACTCTCCCATCCGGTCGATGGGTATGCAGGCATCTTCGATCACCTGAAGTGAACGGCGGGAATCGGGCAAAGCGGCAATGATGGGACTCGCGGCGTGGCGAATGGCCCAGAGCCGCTGGGCGGCCTCCTCCGAGTACGCACTATCCACCGCGTAGGCCAGGGGCCGGATCCGAGCGGTGGCCTCTTCGATCGATTCGCGCAGGGTCCGGGGATCGTCCCGCTCCAGCTCAACCAGCAGCACCGCCTCCGCCGCGGTAAAACGTAGCCCCGCTCCGGCAACTCGCTGGTCGGCTACCAGGTCCAGGAAAGTGCGGTCGAGCAGCTCGAGTGCTGAAGGCCGGGACTCCAGCAGTATTCGTATAGAGTTGCTCAGCTCATCGAGCTGCGTCAGTGCGACCCGGAGTCCTGCCCGATGCCGTGGAATTGGATCCAGCCGCCACTCGATCTCGGTCACGATGCCGAGCGTTCCCTCAGCGCCGATCACGAGGTCGAGGACGTCGCCGGAATCCAGAAACGCGTCGAGCGCGTATCCCGCCGAGTTCTTGCGAGTGCGAGGAAACCGGCTGCGGATGTGCGCTGCCGCCGAGCGGATCGCCGGAGCAGCTTCTTGGCCGAATCGGCTGAGCGATGGGGAGTGGTCTTCCGGGACCTTTCCGCGCCGGAGCTTCGTGGCCTGGCCATCCGACGTCAGCAAGGTGAGCGCTTCGACCCAGGGCCGAACGCTCCCGTACCGAACCGAGCGGGCACCGGCGGCATTGGTGGAGACCATCCCTCCGAGCGTCGCCCATGCCCCGCTCGATGGATCGGGTGGCAGCCGAAGCTGGTGCTGAGCCGCGGCAGTGTTCAAGGCCGCCAGCGTAATGCCGGCGCTGGTGACGGCACAGCGGCCGTTCGGATCAACCTCGAGCCGCTGATCGGCCATCTGCGTGAGGTCCACCACGACTCCATCACCCACATTACCGCCAGCCATGCCGCTGCCTGCGGCACGCGGTACCAGTGGCAGCCGGTGGTCTGCCGCCCAGCAGATTATCCGCTCGAGATCGGCTACATCGGCCGGCAGGCACACCGCGCGGGGAATGATGCGGTAGATGCCGGCCGCTTCGGCATAAGCCGCACGGGCCCGCTCGTCGGTCCGGTACACGCCGCGTATATCTGGAGGAGGCAGCATCGCCCTAAGCTAACTATCTTCTGGCCTATGGCTGAGCATCCTCGCGCCCAGTTGATCCACCTAGACGTTGACCGCCGACTGGGCCACGAATGGGACGAGTGGGACGGACAGCCGCTGCCCAATCAGGGGAACTACGACTCCCCGCCCGCCTTGTTCTTCGCCTGGTCGGCCGTTGCACTCGTACTGGTGCTCGGCGTCGTGTCTCTGGTTCTCTTCCTACTCACGCCACGACTTCGCTCGCTGCATCAGGCGGTGCCGGCGGTGCTCTGGAGTGCGCTGCTCGGGCTCGCTGCTCTGTTGTGGGCCTGGTGGGCTGTGCTCCTGCTGTCGCATCAAACCGGCAAGCCCCTGCTCCCCGAACGCCTTGCCGAACGGGGACCATTTCTGCGGCTGATGCGGCTTACCTCACGGGTAGCAGACCGCTGGGGCCGGCGCGACTGGGTCGAGAACGCGGCGGTGAAAGTGTACAATGCGATGGCAGTGATGCGGGGCCGCAAGGTCGGCCAGGGAGAGCTGTTGCTGCTCATCCCACGCTGCTTATCGAAGGTGACCTTGGATGGAGTGCTGGGGATCGCGGGGAAGTATGGCGTGCCGGTGTTCGTTGCCACCCGAGGTCAGCTGGCGCGGAGAGTCATCCGGGAGCGGCGGCCCCGAGCCGTCGTGGCGGTGGCGTGTGAGCGCGACATGGTGAGCGGACTCCACGACGTTGCCGGGAAGATCCCGGTGCTCGGCCTGACGATGACGTTGCCGTCGGGTCCTTGCAAGGACGCTTCGCTCGACCTGGTCCAGCTGGAGCGGTGGGTGAGGGCGTATGTAGTGTGAGAAATTGCCCGGCTGTCAGTCACCAGTCCCTAGTCGCGAGACAAATTCTTACCTCGGGCGTGCCACCCTGGCACTGTCCACCTGTGGACGGTTGATTCTGCCACTGTCGGCTGCGGTCTTTGCCGGCTGAATCTCCGGAGGCGGCGTTCCCCCGAAGCGCTCTACCAGTTGCCGTAGCACCGAATCCACTTTGACCGCCACGGGATGGCCGCGGGGCAC
>DATADG010000295.1:0-13686 GCA_036258655.1 Gemmatimonadales bacterium
ATCTGGTCAAACCCATCGACCTGGGCCACCTGAGCCGGGCCATCCACCTCGCCCTCCAGCGCCGTCATACCCAGCTGGAAGGCCAGCAGATCAACCAGTGGCTCAAGGAAGAGGTCACCGTGCGGGTGGCCGAACGGAGACTGGAACAGGTCAACCAGGAGCGCCTTTCGGTGGCCACCCTGGAGGCCCTGGTGAACGCCCTGGAAGCCAAGGACCCCTACCTCAGGGGGCACTCCGCACGAGTGGCGGATCTCTCGGCGATGGTGGCGGCTCAGCTTGGCTGCAGTGACGAGCAGATCGAAGCAGTGCGTACCGGTGGCCGTCTGCACGACATCGGTAAGATCGGTATCCGCGAGGAGATTCTCAACAAGAACGGGCCATTAACGGACGCGGAGTATAGTCAGGTCAAGCAGCACGTCACTGTCGGCTCACAAATCTTATCACCGCTGGTTCATCTGAAGGATGTCATCGCGTTCGTGCGGAGCCACCACGAACGCTGGGACGGCAAGGGCTATCCGGACCGGCTGTCAGGGGAGGACATTCCTCTGGGGGCCAGGATTATCGGTGCAGTGGAGATTTTCGATGCGCTGAGCACCGCACGGCCATACCAGGACAAGATGGCCGCGGAGCTCGCAGTGCAGCGGATGCGGGATCTGGTCGGAACGGTGATCGATCCCAGGGTTCATCAGGCACTCGAGGCAGTCGTCTCGCATCGACAAGCCCTGGTGTTTCTCGACGACACGCGCGCCTGACGTCCTTCGCATGCTTGCTCCGCCGCCGAATCCGATCGATACCGGGGTGGCGTCATGAGCAGTGTCGACCTGATTCTGGTTGCAGCCGGCGTGATGCTCGGCGTCGGTCTGCTGACGGTGCTCGCCTGGTTCGTCTATAGCGCCTACCTCAATTACGTCGAACGCCGCCTCGCCACTCGCAAGGGCCTCTACCGGGATCTGGTGGCAGAGCTGGCGAACCGCGACCGAGCGCTGCTGGAGCCCACTATCCATCAGATGAGCACGCTGTATGACCTCGATGCCCTCGAGGCCGTGCTCGAGGAGCAGGCGCGCACCAGCACCGGGCGGCCCGCGTGGCTGCTCGAGGTCTACGATCAGCTCGGACTGGTCGACAAGTACATCGACAAACTGCGCACCGCGCGGAAGTGGCGGGATCGTGCGTTTGCCGCCGAGCTGCTGGGACGGGTAGGCAGCGCCAAGGCCGTCCCGGCGCTACTGGAGACAGTGCAGGCGACCCAGACCGAAGATGCCGATGTCCGGGAGATCGCGCTGCGGGCACTGGCACGCATCGCCGATCCGCAGGCAGTCGGACCGCTTATCGCCGCTCTGGCCAACGCCGACCCATGGCTGGCGCCCAGGATCGCTGACATCCTGGCGCGCCATGGAGATGTCGTCGTGGATCCGCTGCTCACGCTGCTCACCGATTCCAGCCGCCATCCCGCGCGGGTGTGGGCGGCGAACGTCCTCGGCGAAGTGCGGGCCCAACGGGCCTTTCCGGTCCTGGTGCGCTGCCTGGATGATCCCGACGACGAGGTGCGAGCGAAGTCGGCAACGGCACTGGGTCGGCTTGGTGACCGTCGCGCCGTCTCTCCCCTGCTCGATCACCTTCTCACCGATCCAGCTCCATTCGTGCGGGTCCGCATTGCGTGCACTTTGGGTGACTTCGGCGGCTCGGAAGTCGTCAATCGCCTCGTGCGGGCATTGGGAGATCCCGCCTGGTGGGTGCGTATGCGCGGGGTCGAGGCCCTGGAGCAGATCGGCCCCGCGGCCGAGGGACCGCTCCTCCTCGCGCTCGATGATCCCGACCCTGAAATCCGGAAGCGGGCCGCAGCATCACTGGAACGGCTGGGTGTGCCGGCGGGCCTGCTGCATTCGATCGAGAGCGAGGAGCCATCGGAGGAGCCGTCCCGCACCCTGGTTCGGCTGGCATCAGCCAGCAGTCGCGAGCTGGTGGCCGAGCTGCTGCGGCATCCGTCAACCCGGGTGCGTGGGCTCATGCTTACGGCAGCTCGCGAATCACATCGCAGTGATCTTGCGCCGGAGATCGCGCGGGTGGCAACGGACGACCCGGAGCCTGGGCTGCGCGCGCAGGCCTTCGACACTCTGGCTCGGGTGCGTTCCCGCGGCGCGGGTCGCTCCGCGCTCAAAGGGATGGCGGATCCGGACCCGGAAGTCCGCACTGCCGCCATCCGCCTTCTCGGCGAGGTTGGTGATCACGCCGTGCTGGATCCTTTGCGCCATGCGACCAGAGATCCGGAGCCGACGATTCGTGCTGCAGCGGCGCGTGCTCTGGGGAAGATAGGGGACAGGGCTGCTGAACCCGATTTCCTGCGGCTGCTCGACGATCCCGACTCGAAGGTCCGGGAAGCCGCCATGGACGGAGCGGCAGAGGCGGGCATCCAGTCACTCGCTCCAGCCCTCCAGGAGCGGCTGACTGACAGCGAGGGACCCGTAGGCGGGTCGGAGCTACGTACCGCTCTTGCGCTCGCGCTCAGCCGGCTGGACCCGAACGCCGCGACCCATCTTGTCGCTCGGCTGGCCGAAAGTTCGGATGCCGCAAGCCGGATCGCCGCCGCTCGCCTGCTGGGGCGATTGCGGCTGCCGTCCGGAACGCCACAGTGGGAACGACTCGCCTCCGATGGTGAGCCGGATGTGCGCGCAGCCACCCTGGAGGCGCTCGGTCGCGATGCCCGGTTGAGCGGACCGTCCGATATCCTGCTTCGAGCTGTGACGGCAGGGCTGAGCGACTCGTCGGAAACAGTTCGCGCCAGGGCGATCGATGTCTGCAGCCGGAAGTGCCTTGACGAGCACTCCCGCACCTTGACGTCCCTGCTGCAGGACGATCCGGCAGCGACTGTCCGGCAACGAGCCGCACTGGCCCTCGGATTGTTGCGGGCCCATGGTGGCGAGACGGTGCTGACCGCAGCCTGTCGTCGCGACCAGTCTCCCGACGTACGCGCCGCGGCTGCCTTGGCGGCGGGAGCATACGATCGGAACAGCCTGGTCACCTTGATGCTCGAGATGCCGGATTCGGGCGCAGTCCGGGCTCGGCTCCGCCACTACCTCAAGGCCGATCCCTGGTTCCGGCTCCTGAGCCGGAGTCTCCCCCGCGCGAGCGAAGCCGAGCTTCGGGCCCTTGCCGCAGACACGGCAGTCGAGTCTCAGGTAACCCTGGCCACCGGCGTCCGCAGCCTGTTGAGCGCCAGCGAACGGGTGCGGCTCATCACCGGGCTTCAGGCATTTCGGGGAGAGCAAAGCCGGGATGCCTTGCTCCAACTGGTTCGCAGCGATCCCAGCGCCGAGGTGCGTGCTGCCGCCCTGACTGCGGTGGGCGAGCTGCTGGATCCGGACGAGCTGCTGGCATTCGGAAGTCGCGCGCTGGGTGATCCCGACGTCGTGGTTCGCCGCACGGCCGTGAGTCTCTTTGGCCGTGTGCCGCCAGCCCGTGCGTTTCCCAGGCTGATGAAGGCGATGCGGGTGGATGATGACCCCGCGGTGTTGGTTGCGGCCGCTCGGTTGGCGGAAGAACACTTCTCCACCTTCCGGGACGCCATTCTCGCACAATCGATCGGCGTCGAGCAGTCAGTGCTCGCTGCCCGCGTCTCTCGCTATCTGCATCATCCCGAACTGCCGATGTTGCTGTCGCAGCTTGCCCGGAACAACGCGCCGGAGGTTCGCGAAGCAGTTGCCGAAGTTTTTCGACACCGCCCGGATCTCGCGGAGCCGGTGGCGCTGGAGGGGATAACGACGGATCCGGTTGTGATGGTTCGTCGTATCGCAGTCGGCGCCGCCGCGGCGGCCGAGCGCTACGACCTGCTGGACCGGATGACTCAGGACCCCGAGGTCGAGGTGCGGCGCGAGGTGGCCATCGCCCTGGGCCGGGCGGCGCCGGTGCAGCAGGGGGGTGTCGTGGTTCTGGAGCATCTCGAGACCGACAGCGACATGTCGATCCGTGCCGCCGCTCACGTTGCTCGTCTGCTGCAAGGCACTCCGGTGCCCCTTCCGCCAAATCTGGACGCGAGAGTCGCCGCCGAGGCGGTGCGCGATGGCGCTGATATCGGCATGCTGCGAAACCTCGCTCGCACCGCGCTGTCGGAGGACCGCCGGTTGGCGGCGGCACTGGCCCTGGCATTGCTTCAGGACGAAGTGGCCAAAGACGTGGCGCGGTCGGATCCAGCCCCGGCGGTCCGGCACCGGGTTGCCGGAGCGCTCGAGCTGTCATTGCCGGGTGTGCACAGCGAGCCGGCATGAGCGAGATTGCCGTGCAAACCCTGATCAGTCTAGTGGTGGTGGTTCAGCCGCTCTTTCTGGTGTACTTCGTCCTGTACAACACGTACACGCTGTGGTTGATCGCCCTTTCGGCGCGGCAAGTACGCCGCAGGGTGGCAGGGCACTTCATCGAGGACCTCGATCTCATCGATGAGGCGGATCTGACCAAGCCGCTCACGATGATCATGCCGGCGTACAACGAGGAAGTGACGATCGTCGACAGCGTCACCGGGCTGATCAACTGCGATTATCCCAGATTCGAGATCGTGGTGGTGAATGATGGATCGACCGATTCAACGCTGGATCGACTCAAGCGCGCCTTTGGACTTCGCCGGACTGACGCTCCGTACCGGCCTGCCCTCACCACCGCACCGGTCCGGGCCATCTATCAGGCCACCACGCCACTTCCTCGTGGCGTGATGCGGCTGCTGGTGATCGACAAGGAAAACGGCGGCAAGGCCGACGCCCTGAATGCAGGGATCAATGCGTCGATCACTCCGTATTTCGTATCGCTCGACGCGGACTCCATCCTCGACCAGCGGGCGTTGAAGGAGCTGATGCGCGTCGTTCAGGAGGATCCCAGCGTGGTGGCGGTAGGCGGCCAGGTGGCCATTGCCAATGGCTGCACCGTCCGCAACAGCCAGGTCGTAAAGGTCGGGCTGCCGGAGCGCTCGCTCCCCCGGTTTCAGATGGTGGAGTACCTCAGGTCGTTTACCGCGGCTCGGACGGGGCTAGACCGCATGCATTCGATTCTCATCCTGAGCGGCGTGTTTGCGGTGTTCGAGAAGGACACTGTCATTCGGGCCGGCGGCTATCTGACGCCGTACCTGCGACACCGGTTGACCGACGAATACGTGGGCAGTGGCGTCGGGACCGTCTGTGAGGACATGGAGATCATCGTGCGCCTGCACCGATTCGTTCTGGACAAGCTGCATGACCGCCGAATCGCTTTTCTGCCGCACCCGGTGGCCTGGACCGAGGTCCCCGAAACGTTCGCCTCGCTCCGAATGCAGCGGGGCCGCTGGTATCGCGGTCTTCGGGAGTCTCTGCGTTATCACCGCGGAATGCTGTGGCGCGCCAAATTCGGGCGGATCGGTTGGTTTGCCCTGCCTGCATTCTGGCTGTTCGAGTACTACGGGCCACTGATCGAGATTGCCGGCTACGCCTTCATCCTGTTACTCCTCGTCATGGAGCAGGTGCTGGATGTATCGCTGTTGGGCTACGACTATCTGCTGGCCTTTTTTCTGGTTTCTCTGGGATATGGAATTCTCGTCAACATGCTGGCGGTGCTCGTCGGGGTATGGCGGTTCCGCTTTGGACTGGCCGACCGGCTCCAGAGACGGCTGCTGCCGTTCAGTCGCCGGCGTGAGGTCCTGATCCTGCTGCTCTACGCTGTCCTGGAAAACTTCGGCTATCGCCAGCTCACGTTGTACTGGAGATTGCGCGGGCTGTGGGACGCCTGGCGAGGCAGAACCGGCTGGGAGAAGTTCGGCCGGGTTGGATTCCGCCCTGGTGAGGCGCCGGTCCATGGCTGAGCCGCGGATTTTGTTAGTCGACGATGATCCCGACATCACCCGTCTGATGCAGCAGGTTCTGCAGACGAACGGCTGGGGTCCTGCGGTCGAGGTGACGACCGGCGCCGCGGCGCTCGCGTCTCTCAGGGGAATCGATATCGTTTTGCTCGATCACCAGCTCCCCGACACCAGCGGCCTGGAGGTGCTCGGCGCCATCCGGGCGCAGCGGTCCCCACCTGCTGTCATCGTCGTTACCGCGCATGGCAATGAATCGCTCGCCGCAGCGGCACTCCGAATGGGTGCCGACGATTACCTCGCCAAGGACGCGGCACTTGCCGATCTGCTGCCCCAAATTGTGGAACGCGTCCGGCGTAACCGTGAGCTCAGAAAAGCGCTCGCGGCGGCCGAGGAGGATCTGGTCCGGGCGGAACGACTGGCAGCTATTGGTGAGATGACGGTCACGCTGCACCACGAGATCAACAACCCACTCATGGCTGCCTTTGCAGATGTCGAGCTGCTCCTGTCAGACACCGGGACCGGAAGGCCGCAGGTTCGCCAGGGATTGGAGAGCATCAAGCAGGCGCTTCTGCGAATCCGCGACATCCTGCAGCAGATCGGCGGCCTGCAGGACGCCCGCAGCAAGGACTACCTGCGTGGTATCCGGATGCTCGATCTGCACGGAAGTGGCCAGGTAACGCCGTCGGTTGTTCGCGGGGCGGCATTGCTCCACCTGGCCGATGAAGATCTGGCTCGGATTGTGTCGCTGCTGCTGCGCGATGCAGGCTTTCAGGTGAGCCGGTTTCAGTCCATAGGTGAGCTGACGGCCGCCAGCAGTAGAATCGGCGTGTCGCTGGTGGTGATTGCGGGAGGAGTCAGCACCCCTGGCTCGCATCCACTGTCGGGGTTCGTTCCCGCACCCAACCGGCAGTATCGACTGGTGGCCCTGGTTGGCGGCAGTGGTGAGTCCGCACTCAGAGCGGGGGCAGACCACGTCATGCAGCTGCCGTTCGATCCGAAAACTTTTATTCAGGAGGTGACTGCCCAGAGGAGTTGACCTGAAATACTGCTGGAGTCGCTAGCCCGCCGCTAAGGCGATTCCTCCCTGCTTGGCCTGCTGATAGGCCATCCCTTTGAGACGGATGATCCGCTGGCGAATGGGCGGGTGAGAGTCGAGGGTGTCCGCCAGAAACCCTTCCTTGGTGGAGAGCGCGGTCGGAGCAGGATCCACGATGCACAGGTGAGCCGCGCCGCGAGTAATCGAACGCGTGGCCTCGGAGGCACCAGCAAGCTTCTCGAGCGCGGTCGCCAGGGCCATGGGGTTCCGGGTAAACTGCGCCCCGGTGGCGTCGGCCAGGTATTCGCGTTTCCGGCTCACCGCCATCGCCAGGATCCGGGACACCACGGGCGCGATGACCAGCGTGAGCAGCCATAGCACCAAAATTACGATGGCGACGGGGTTGCCTTTCCCGCTGCCCCTCCTTCCGCCTGCCACGCTGCCCAGCCGCCCCGCTGCCCCACTGCCCCGCCGCCCAATCATCCGCCCCATCCCATCGGACATGAGCGCGATGGCGCCGACCATCGCGGCGAGGAGCGTCATCAGCCGCACATCGAGGTTCCGAATGTGAGCCATCTCATGCGCCACGACTGCCTGGAGCTCGTCCCGGGACAACCGATGCAGCAGCCCTTCGGTTACAGCGATACTGGCGCTGGCGGCATCACGCCCGGTCGCGAAGGCGTTTGGGTCTGCGTCCGGAACTATCCAGATGCGGGGCCGCGGCAGACCCGAAGCGATGGCCATCTCCTCCACCACGTTCACCAGTTGCTTCTGCTCGTGAGTCGCCGGCTCGATCAGCTCCCAGGCGCCGGTGGCCCAAAGGACCCGGTCAGGTCCGTGGCGCCAGGAGTACCAACAGATCCCGCCCGCGGTGAGCGTGCAGATGATGCCGAAAAGCGGAAGTGCATGGCGGTAGGAGCCGGGGCCTACCTCGGCAGTGAGCATGAACAGCGCGATGTCTCCACCGAATCCCACCCAGGCGAAGAACAGCACAAAACCGACGACCAGCCAGACCGAGCGCCGGCGGTTGGTCTCCTGCTGCGTGAAGAGGTTGCCTTCTTCGCTCACAACGCGGGCTTGTTCAGCGAGAGATCGACGACCGGTACTGCCCGCTCAGCGGCATCCTCGATTTCCCACAGCTCGGCAGGCGAGGCGTTGGCCAGTCCGGCGACCAGATTGGTCGGGAACTGCATTTGCTTGATGTTGTACTGGGTGGCGACGTCGTTATAAAGCTGGCGGGCAAACCCGATCTTGTTCTCGGTACTGGTCAGCTCTTCCTGGAGGGACGCCACGTTCCCGGTCGCCTTCAGCTCCGGATACGCCTCGGTCAGCGCGAACAATCTGCCCAGGGCCTGGGTCAACTCGCCTTCCGCCTGCGCGGTCTGCCGCACGCCGGTGGCGCTCACGGCACGGTTCCGGGCTGCGATCACCGCCTCCAGGGTCGAGCGCTCGAAATCCATTGCGCCCTTCACGGTGTTTACCAGGTTCGGGATCAGATCGTGCCGGCGCTTCAGCTGCACGTCGATTTGCTTCCACGCGTTTACAACCTGGTTCTTCAGGGAAACGAGTGAGTTATAGGCGCCGATCACCCACAAAACGACGACCGCAAGGACGACCAGAAGGACGACCGTGCTCATGTGTGTTGGTTCCCTTCGGAGAAGAGGATCAGCCGGGGGGGCCGGTACTCAACGGAGAATTATCGAACATTTCCGCCGACGACTGCATCGAGCTCCAGGCCGACGCCGCCGTCTCTTGCGATTCGGCGATGGCCCCGGGTGAGCCTTCGAGACCAACGAGCGCGGCAAGCGCCTGCCGAAGTGCCTCCGCGATCACCGCGGGATCGCTGTTTAACCGCAAGGCAGGATGCTGCTCGTCGATCAGGACTTCGACTCCCGGCGCCACGGGAATCCTGCGGCAGGTCGAACCGGAGGCGCTCAGGCCCTCGACCGGAGCCAGCCACGCCATGACGGCCCGCCCAACCCTGCCTCGCCCAGTTCCCGGCGTCCTGAGCAACGGAAGCTGCTCGGGCGGTGGCAATCCCGGGCCAAGAGCAGTGGCAGTGCGTCGTTCGATCAGGTCGCCGGTCAGACCGGCGAATTCTTTCACCATGGACTCCAGTGTGGCGCCTTCCATCTGCCGAAGTTTGATAGCCAGGACCTGAAGCAGGTGCCGGTAGGAATACACCGCGGCGGTTCCTCGCCCGTCGGGAGGGCTCACCAGGCCACGCGCGACGTAGAACCGAATTGTCCGCTCACTGGGCCGCGCCCTGGCCGCGGCGTTCACCGGCACGACACCGGAGGCGTCCAATATGCCTCCCGCAAGTGCGGCAAGGTCCCTGAGACCCCATGGAGCGAGCGCGCGGTATTCGCGCAGGACCGCCAGCGGATCTGGAGCGGCCGATGAGGGTGCAGGATTCATGGGTTCCCGTTTCCCTCCTTCAGGTTGGAGTCGGATTCAGCGGAGGCGAGTACCTCCTGAACAGTGGTCATCAGGTCGTCGAGACTGAACGGCTTGTGGAGCACCGGGCACTCCGACAACTCAGCGGGCCAGTCGGGATGCTGGGTCACCGCATCTCCGCTCATCAAAATGACCCGGCGCAGCATCCGGGGCCAGCGACGCACTATGGCCAGAAAGAGGGTATCACCTGCCATTTGGGGCAGACGGAGGTCCAGCAAAACCAGATCAAAAACGGATTCTCCGAGAATCTGATACGCCGAGTGAGGATCGGCGACCGAAAGAACTTCGTAACCGTGGCCCTTGAGCGCGCGCTCCAGGGTGCGTCGTAGGGCAGGCTCGTCATCTACAATGAGAATCCGCCCGGTCACGAAGCGGCCTGGGTAACGGGCTTGAGGTAACGGTCGGTCACGATCATCAGGGCCTCTTCGGTGGAGAGAGAGACCCGCAGCTCTCCCGCAGTCACTCCGAATACCGCGCGCAGATGCATCTGAAGAGTCTTGGTTTTGCTGTAACCTAACTTCAGGGCCACATCCTCGACGGTATATCCGGGATCGAGGAGGAGCCGGTGGGCGTACAGCAGCCGAGTCAGGACCATCACCATACGGGGTGACGGGAGGCCGAGTTTGGTGAACCAGCGCTCACACGTTCGTCGAGTGAGCTGCGCCCGCTCGGCCAAGGCGGTCACCGTCGGGGCTTCTTCGCCCGCGTGCAGCATCTGCTCCAGCGCGCGCAGCAGCTCTGGAGGCAATTCCTGAAGGGCACCGCCGATCGCCTGCATCACCTGCTGCGACGCGCTCTGCTCCAGCTCCGCGTGAATAGCTGCCCGCAGTGAGCCGGGAGCATCCTCGAACCGGTGAAACACGACTCGGCGGATCCCTGAGCGGCCCAACTGGAGGAGCACAGCGGCGGTAGCTGGAGCGAGTTCGGTATAGACGAGGAGCGGCAGGGAGGGGAACAGCAGGCGAAGGCGTTCTATGCCATGCGCTCGGGCCTGACCCCCGAGGAGGGGATCCACGACTGCCATCTCGATCGGCTTGGCCCGAATCTGGTCGACGACTTCCGGCCACCCACTCCCGGATACCCATCGATACCGATCGGGATCGAGCGAGCGAAGCCGTAACAGGCGCTCGGGGGGAACAGCGGCGAGGAGCAAATGTCGCAAAACGGCCCCTATTTGTCGCAAATGGGCCCTAAAACCAGCAACGTGGTGTCCCCAGATTGGCTCCTGCCCTCATCCCCCAGGCATGACCGCCATACTGAAAGGGACCTCACATGTCTCGCTCCAAGACGTACGGCTTGGTACTCTCCCTGCTGGCGTCAGCCGCCCTGAGTACTGCTTGCACCCGAACTGATGCGACCGGCCCGTCGGAACAGCCCCAGCCCTCATTCCAAGAAGGTCTGGGATCCAACAACAACAAGTAGCTTGGAAAAGCGGGAGTGCGGCTCGGGCGGTCCGACCAAATCAGGTCGCGGACGCTAAAGCGTACTCCCGCAGGCCCTCCTCCATTTCTCGCACAACGGGCGCTGCGCTGAGCTCCGAGGCTGGATTGGGCGCGGACGCGCGGTCCTGGCCGTCACTCAGCTTATTCATCGCGCTCTCGATCTTGAACACCCAGGCATTGAGCTGGTGCCGCTCCGCCATCTCGAGAGCCGTCTCGAACGAAGAGCGGGCGCGGCTTGCCTGGCCGAATCGCAGTAACCCGACGCCCACTTTGTAGAGGTAGTCCACAGTCATACGTGGTGACATGCGGCTCCGGTACTGTTCAGCCGCGGCCCGGTATCGCTCGAAGGCGACGCGATTTCCCACTGCAGACTCCAGGTCCATGAGCTCGAGCAGAGCGTTGGTGCGTACCTCGACGCTGGCATTCGACTCGACCACAATCTGGAAGCCAAGCCGGGCGGGTTCGTACGCGCCGATCTCGGAAAGGCCGAGTGCCAGGTCCCCGAGGACGCGCATGCGCTGCACCGGGTCCGGCGTCAGGCGGAAGGCCTTGTAGTGGGACTCCAGCGCAGCCAGCCTGTTACCCTGGACGCTGTAAATGACACCGAGATCCGCGTAGGCCATGGCCTGCGCCTCCGGAATCCCCAGCTCTAATGCTTTGCTGAGAACCGTCTCTGTCGTGGTGCGCGCCGCCGGATAGTTGCCTTGACCTCTCTGCACCGCTCCACGACCCAGCCCCGCACGAAGCGCGGTCAGGGAGTCTCCACTTACCGCTGCAGCTTCTTCAGCAGCGTTATAGCATGCGTTCGCAATGTCCCAGCGAGTAAGCTGCCGGTTGAGACGTCCCGCAAACAATGCATACGAGGCATATTCGCCGGTGGACGTTTCCTTCCCCTGCGCTCGGGCAGCGAGGTTCAGGACCTCCAGGCTCTCATCGAAGCGGGCTTCGTGTTCCAGAAAGTACGCGTACGCCGTAAGACTCTTCCACAGACGCGCGGTCGGTGGTCCTTCGGCAGGTATGCCATCGACCACGCCCGCCAGGTGGGCGGTTTCCGGGGCATCAGCAGGGAGCTCACCAACGTGTCGGCGCACGGCCTCGAGCTGCCAGCGAAAATCTTCAAAGCCATCCTGATTTTCCTGAACGGTCAGCAGCTTGTCGACCAGTCGGGCAACAATGTAGGCCCCCAGTGCAAGACGCGCCTGACCATCCCGCTCCTGCTCGCGCTGGAGGCGCGCGCGCTCGAGGAATGGTTCATGGATGAGAATCTCCGACGACGACCTTACCTCACCAAACAAACGCTGAGGCGTATACAAGGCTCGTCCTTCCGTTCTGGACACAGGGGTTACAGCTAGTATCGCGGCCCCGGGCCAACCACACAAGGGTCAAGCCTTGCATATGGTTGAGGCCGCCGTTTGCCGATGCGCATCGCACAAAAACGATGCCCATCCTTCGAGCTGCGGCCCTACAATACCCCATGCGCCGGGCCTTTTCACTCCCAGAACTGATGCTGATCCTTGCAGTAGTCGCCATTCTGCTGGGCATAGCGGTCCCTACCCTGTCCCGGGCCCTGGATCAAATCGAGCTCGAAGCTGCTACCGCGCATCTTGTCTCCGCACACCACCGTGCCCGGCTTATGGCCCTTACCAGGGCACAAGTGCTCACGTTGGCTATCGACTCCAGCAGGCTCAGCATTGTCCCGTACGCGGGCGCTGCTCCCCTCTGGCAGGCGGCTGGCCCTGCTGCATCCGGCGTGCGTCTGGCCGGCTCCTCCCGGCAGTTTACGTTCTCCCCTGAGGGTTATACCCTAGGGCTCTCGAACGCCTCCCTCCTGCTCACCCGTGGATCGAGTGCCCGCACCATCGTGATCTCGCGACTAGGGAGAGTCCGCGTGCTTCGGTGAACCGGACGGCTTGAGGGAGACGGCCCCTCGATCGGCCGGCGGCCCGGAGGCCTGTACGGATCCGGGCCTTTTCCAACTTCCGTGCTATTCAGAACGCGAATACGACATCCACGTGCACCTCGATGTCCTCGTACATCTTCAGCAGGCCAAGCAGCTTGCTGAGCCCTCCAATGCGATAGTCCTTCAGATTGAGCGGAAAGTCGGAGCGTACCCGGGCTCGTGAGCTATTGAATTCAATCGTGCCCGGCAGCTCCACGGTGCGGCGGACGCCATGGATCAGGAGCGTGCCATGCAACAGCACTCCGATGCTGTCCTGCGTGCCACCGGTTGGCGTCAGCCCGGCGAGATCGAAACGGATGACGGGAAATCGGTCCGATTCCATCGACTTGTTGAGGTCCCTGTCACGCCTGTCATTCCCAGTCTCGAGTGTCCGTACCGGGGCTTCGACCCAACCACGAACGTGGGTGAGGTTCGGCGCTCCAAACAGCTTGCCGGAAACCGTGCTGGTAGTGCCGGTGAAGTCGCCGGCGGTCGCGTGACCATCGAAGCTGAGGATCCCAGATACCACCCGCCCATCAGGAACAGGACGTGACTGCATCGCCATGACGGGAGGCGTGACCAGGAGGGCGCTTGCAGCAAACGCCGTAAGAGTTCGGCGATAGGACGAAGGCGGTCTGGTTCGGGACGGAGCGCTAACGGCCGGCTTCCAATCGGTACTTTCGCACTTTGTTGAGCAAGGTTGACCGGGAGATGCCAAGGATGTGTGCGGCCTTTCGTTTGTTGCCGGCGGTGTGGCGCAGGACCAGCGCCAGATGGCGGCGCTCGGCTGCATCGAGAGAATCCGGCTCTTGGAGCGTGGAACTAAGCGCACGTCGCAGCGCCGGCAGGTCGAGATCCGGAAGGGAGAGGTCGAGCAGCATCATATCAACGTCGCCGCTCAGTGCCTCTGCAGCCGCCTCGGCGCTCCCCACTACCACCATGCTGCGCTCGATGTCGTGCAAAGCACGAGCGAAATCTCCCCGCCGGGAGGGGTCGGGGA
>DATADG010000296.1:0-6941 GCA_036258655.1 Gemmatimonadales bacterium
CATCAGTGTGGCCCGCACCTTCGATCAGACCGACCTGTATCTGAAAAATCTTACTGCCGATCAACCGCTCACCGTAATCGCCGAGAATCTGCCGGCCCTTTTCGAAGGCCAGATTGCGCATGGCAGACTCTTTCTGCGAACCAATCTCGATGCCCCGACCTATCGACTCTATGTAGTGGTCCCTGACGAGCCGCAGCGGAATGCATGGCGAGAAGTTGTCGCTCCACGTCCGGACGCGGTTCTCGAGAGTGTTACCGTGGCGGATGGCTGCCTTGCGTTGGGGTATCTCGAGCAGGCCGCCTCACGCCTGCGGCTGACCGATTTGGAAGGAGGGTCCGCACGGGAGATCGTGCTGCCCACACTCGGCAGCCTTTTCGGCGTGAACGCGCAATGGGATGGGCGGGAAGTGTTCTACGGTTTTTCTTCATACACTGTCCCACCTACCGTCTATCGGATCGATCTTTCAACCGGTGCAGATGCGCGCTGGCGGCAGGTCGCAGCCGAGATCGACCCGGATGAGTTCGAGGTCAGGCAGGTGAGTTACCAATCCCGAGACGGAACGTCGATCACGATGTTCATCGTCCATCGGGTTGGTCTCGAGCTCAACGGAGACAATCCCACCTACCTGACCGGCTATGGCGGCTTCAACATCAGCATGACCCCGTCGTTCTCGCGATCGCTGCTGCTCTGGCTGGAACACGGGGGCGTTCTGGCGGTCCCCAATCTTCGTGGCGGTGGTGAATACGGCGAGGGCTGGCATCAAGCCGGCATGCTGGCTAACAAGCAGAACACGTTTGATGATTTCATCGCCGCCGCGGAATGGCTGATCCAGGCGCGATATACCCGCCCTGAGCGGCTGGCTGCTGCCGGCGGATCCAACGGAGGGCTTCTCGTTGGAGCAGTGCTGACGCAAAGACCAGAGCTGTTTCGCGCGGTGTTGGTGCAGGTTCCTCTCCTCGATATGCTCCGGTATCACCATTTTCTCATAGCGCGCCTCTGGATTCCGGAGTATGGCTCGGCCGACGACCCGGAACAGTTCCGCTGGCTGAAATCGTATTCTCCCTATCATCATGTCCGGGACGGCCGGCCCTATCCAGCGGTGCTGCTGGCGACGGCGGAGAGCGATACCAGGGTGGATCCGATGCACGCTCGTAAAATGACCGCGCGACTTCAGGCTGCGAGCTCGTCCGAGCGGCCAGTGCTGCTCCGACTGGAGGCTCGGGCAGGTCATGGTGCCGGGAAGCCGCTCTCCAAAGTGTTGGACGAGCTCACCGACAGCTGGACATTTGTCTTTTCAGAGCTGGGAGTGGAGGTTTGAGCGGGAGTGCTGGCTATTGGTCTTGGGCTACTGACTCCTCGGGTCGCAGGCGCAGCCCACAGCCCATCGGCCATAGCGACCTGGACAAGGAGTAATACCAATGGCCCGGCAGCCCGACAAAACTACGGTCACGATGTCCCGGCCTGCCCAATGGCTGGCTCTCCTGCGGATTGTGGTCGGTCTCTACTTCATCAAGTCGCTCGTCACGAAGATGAGCATTCTGTACCTCGGAGGAGTGGTGCCGTACCCCGTAGTCAGTGAGCGGTGGATGAACGTGATGCCGAAGATTGTTGCCCGTCAGGCATCGGAGAACCCGCTCATCTTCTATAAGCAATTCCTCGAAGAGACGGTTCTCACCAACAGTTCTCTCTTCGCCCAGCTCACTGCCTGGGGAGAGACGGTCGTGGGCCTGGGACTCACATTAGGCCTGCTCACCGGCCTGGCTTCTCTGGTCGGGCTGTTTCTGGTGACGAACTATGGGCTCGCGACGCAGTGGATGTCCCCCGGCCAGCAGGGTTTTCATATCGTGCTTTTCTTTCTGATGCTGGCCTTTTTCCTTGCTCGCGCGGGACGTATCTGGGGTCTGGATGGGCTCATCGTCCGCCGGAAGCCTGGTTCATTGCTGACACGGCGGCCGTTTTCCTAAGGCAGGGCGCTTCTAACGGACAATCCTGGGCCGGGAGCGCAATCCACCGACTACCCCGTCGGCCTCGCAGTGGGCGTCCTCCGGGCTATACACCACGCAGAACACGCCATCCGTTCGCCAACGATCATACCAGAGGCGCATCGCGATCCGATCCTGAGCTGAAAACCGTTTGGAGGGAAGGTCCTCGGTGTAGAGGACGATGTGGGTGTGAACCGTGCCGGACCAGGCCGGCGGGCCACACTGTTCCACTGACGCCGCAGCGGAGATCCCCATCGAGTCTGCCTCGTGCGGCGCCACCGCCGCCACCCGCGTAACAAGAACTGTGTCGTTTCGGATAGTGCTTGCCAGGCAGGCCACGCGTTCCTCTCGCGCCTCCACACTGGCCTGCCAAAGACCGCGAAGTTCTGTTCCCGCTTCGCGCGTGAATCGGAAAGTGGGGTTTCGCACCGGCTCGGGCTGGCTCTGCGCCGCGAGCGGGGCAGCAGCAAAGGTCGTCAGGACTGTGATCAAACGCCCGGGTAGCCTCACGCTAGTAGCGCGAACGCGGGAAGAGGACGGCTCCCCCGGGCCCCTCGATCTCACAGATCACCTCGGTGCCGCTGTACAGCAGGCAGAAGACTCCGTCGACTCTCCAGCGCTGCCACCACAACATCATGACGCCGCGGTCCGCACCGGAGAACAGCGAGTACGGGCTGCGTCCGTCGTGAAGGGCCACGTGGGTATGCACTGTGCCGCGCCATTCAGGTGGGCCGCAGAGATCCAGCGAAGCTGCAGCAGAAATCCCGAGTGAGTCAGACGGGCCGGGATCCAAGGGCATGATCCGGGTGATTCGCACAGTGTCCTCGTCGATAGTGGCGGCCAGGCAGGCGACCCGCTCCGCTTTTGCGGCGGAGCTCGCCGCCCACAACCGGTGAAGCTCGGGCTGAGCTTCCGGCTTGAACCGGAAAGCCCGCGGAGCTGCACCAGGATAGCCGGCACCGAGTACGAGGAGCGGTGCCAACACCCACCACCGGACAGCAGTCTGCATCAACTCTGGGCCGCAGGAGCGGACCCGACCGCAACTCCCCAGGGGATCTTGCCCGCCGGTATTGTGTCGATGACTTCCATCCGTTTGGCGTCGATCACGCTCACATTATTTGAGGGACCATTTGCGGTATACAGCTTGGATCCGTCCGACGTGATCCCGATACCCCAGGGCCGCTGGCCGACTTTCACGCTGGAAATCACCGTGTTGGTGGTCGCATCGATCGCAGATACGGTCCCACCCCGGCCGTTGGCCACATACACCCGCTTGTCGTCGGGCGAGACCACCACCCCCATTGGCTTGGAGTCCTTTGGAAGCTGGATGACTTTGACCACCTTCCGTGACGGTACGTCGATCACCCAGACGGTGCCGTCGACCTCCGCGGTCACATAGGCGCGCCTGCCATCCGAGGTGAACGCAAGATCTCGGGGGCGCTTGCCCACCTTGATCTGAGCGATGACTTTGCCGGTCTTGGTATCGAGCAACGTCACGTTGTTATCCGTCTCGCCAGTCACCCAGACCGCCGAGCCATCGGGCTGGAGCCGAACGCCCTCGGGCTCCCTACCCACAGGAACCGTCGCACGAACCTTGCCGCTCGATATGTCCACGATCGAGGCGCTATCGATATCCTCATTGGAGACGAACAGAGTTGAACCATCCTGGCTGATATCGAATGCCTCCGGGTCGGAGCCCCCGGGCAGCACGCGAATGGTCTTTCTATTCACCACATCCACCACTGCGATTCCATCCTTGCTCTTATCCGCCTTCAGCTTGGCGCATTCTTCGTCAGGCATGGTCGGCGGGCATTTCGGAGAGCCGCTCAAGGCAACGAAGACCCGTCTCCCGTCGTCAGAGACTCGGACCCCACGCGGCCGGGTGCCCACGGGAATGGTGCTGATGACGCTGTCGGTTGCCGTGTGGATGACGGTCAGGTCCTGCGAATCCTCGTTGGTGACGTACGCCAGTTCGCCCGATACAGTAGAGGTGGCACCCCCTCCCACTTCTGCGGTATCGGCACGGCCGCCAAGGTCGGGCTGCCCGTCGCCGCAGGCAGCCACGGAGGCGACGGTGATTAGAGCTGTCATCCAGAGAGCCTGCCCTGAACGCAGTGAGGGGATGACGTTGGCACTACAAATGTCAATCATCGAACTTTGCCCTCTTCCAGTTACGAGCTCGATCCACCCCTTCGATCGTGGCGATGCCGACGGCCTGCGTGAAGATCGCCTCGTCGACATTCGCGTGAGCCAGCTTGGCGCCGGTCAGGTCCGCCCGGGTGCAATTGGTTTGGACGAGATCCGCATTGATGAGATTGGTCCGAATGAGCTTCGCATTGCTCAAATCGGCATGAGAAAAATCGGCCTTGTACAGATTCGCATCGGTGAGGTCGGCGCAGCTCAGGTCGGCGCCGACAAACGTGGCGCGCATGACGCCCATCGACTGATTTCCAGGATCCGCTCCAGCGTTGGCGCGACGAAGGCTCGCCCCACGCAAGTTCGCTGATCGCAGGTAGCCGATGATTCGGGTGCCGGTCAGGTTGGCATTGCTCAGGTCAGCGGCCTCGATGATGGTGGCAAACAGGCTGGCACCCTCCAGATTTGCCCGATCGAGCCTGGCTCGCCGCAGCACGGTACCATCCAGGTTTGCCCCCGACAGATCCGCCTCCGTGAGCACCGCGTCGGTGAGGTCAGCGCTGAACAGATTGGCCCGCATCAGCCTCGTGCCTATCAATCGGGCGCCGGTGAGTTTTACTCGCCTCAGGTCAACGCCGGCAAGGTCGAGTCCGCTGAGATCCATCTTGCTCAGATCGGCGGGCTCTCCCGCTGCCGCAGCCCCGAGCCTGCTCTTGACCTGCTGTACGCTCAACCGCTGCGTCGGCGAATCCACCTTGCGGCTCGATTCCACCGCGTCGGCGATCCTACGCGCCAGCGAGCGGGCTCCTCCACGCGCCATGTCTTCAGGGATGCCCTTCAGCTCGAACTCGTCATCGAGAAGACGCCGACCGCTGGGGACGTGGGTCAACTGTCCCGAGAGGTACCAGATGAGGTTGCTGGTCTTGCTGAGCTTGGCCGTCACCATCCAGTCCGCCCCGGCTGTGCGGCTCACCACTGCCCTGCAGGCCAGGCTTATGCAGTCGATGCTGCCGCGTGCCTGCTCCAGCGCCTGGGCGAGTCGCGTGCGATCGACGAGATCAAACCGGCCGGAGTGTTCGAGGTGAGCGCGAAGCACCGAATCGGCCAGGCTCGCCACCAGCGTATCACCTGGCTCGAGTACGTTCGCTCCCCTCCCGTAGAAGGCCACGGGAAACACAGCTGCCCTGTCGGCCGCAGATGGGTGATGAGTTTGAGCCTGGACAACCGAGGGTGCGGCCCAGAGGCCGATCACGGAGGGAACAAGTCGATAAATAAGCAAGCGAGTCCGGCCGCGCCCCATGCTCAGGTCAGCTCCCGGGTTTGAGCGCAGGCCGGCCCGGACCCATTTTCCCCTCGCTCCTTGCCTTCACGTAGGCATACATCTGTTCGATCTTGGGCATTTCCATGCCGAGCGCACACCATGAAGGCATGCCTTTTTCCGGCCGTCCCGCGCAGACCGTCTGGATGAACGCTTCCTTGGTATTGATCGGCCCGTTTGGCTTGAGCGACAGCAGCAGGTGGGGCGCGATCGTTGTGCCCAGCACGTCCTCGCCGTGACAACGGGCGCAATTCAGGTTGTACTGCTTCCACCCGTCATAGACTTCCTGCGATACAGTGTCCCGAGGTGCTTGGTGGTACTGGTCCCGAAGCTCCTGGGCGACAGCTCGAGTTGGGAGAGCGAACAGGGCCAAGAAGAGATGAAATGCGACGAGAAGTCGGTTCATGCTGGGATGTGCTCCCTTTCTCAAAGGAAGATCAGCGACCGAGCCTCTGGTCATCGAGAGGTACGGGCCGAATCAGCCGGCGCGGGCATAGGTGCCGCTGCCTTCGGCTCGTCATCCTCTTCGGCACCACCCTTCATTGGAAACATCGGAACACCGTACTGCTGGAGGATGCGCTGAATCTCGGGTCTCTTGCGATCGATCACGGCCTGAAGGCTGTCCTTCAGCGCTCGATCTCGCCGACGAACTGCCATGGCGATGTTGTAGCGGAAGGGAACGTCGGCCAAGGAATCACGCTCCGCCAGCGGCCGGATCCGCAGCGGTACCGGTGATCGCCTAGCGAAATAGCCGGCCAGCGGCCCCCAGACGATCGCCAGGTCAACTTCCCCTTTGGCTACCGCGTTGATGACGTCCTCCGGCCGATCCTCCTCGTTGTACATCGCGGAGTATCCCTTCAGGTTCCCCACTACGCCATAGTGGCTCAGGGCCTGGCTTGGAGGTAGCTGCTCATCAGAGGGCAGCAGGGTGACGCCGATCCTCGCCTTCTTGAGCCGCGGGTCGGCCAGCGACTTGATGTCGGCCAGCTTGCTGTCGGCCCGGGTTACGAAAGCGTAGCCCGATCGATAGTACGGTTGGGTAGTGCCGGCTATGTCCAGCTCACCGGGCGCCTGGATGATGAGGTCACAATACATCCCGTTCAGGATCCTGAAGTATCCCCGCCGGACTGGGTACCAGATGTACTGCAGCTCGGACTTCCACTCCGAGGCGATGAGCTCCGCGATCCTGTTCTCGAACCCCTCTCCCTTTTGGTTGGAGAAGGGAAGGTTGTCCGGATCGGCGCAAACCCGGAGAATGCCTGGCTGAGGAGGACCGGGGCGCTGGGCCTCGGCTGGCGCGACCGCAAGTGCGGCGAGGAAGCCGACGACTGCCGAAACTTGAAGCACGGATGCTGGAAACATTGCAAACCAGCCCTCTCCTTTGGGGCACTCCCGGACTCGGTCTCGAACCCTGGGCGTTGCGCCCGTTGAAAACGAACGGCGCCGGAGCGGACAACACTCCGACGCCGTCTCCTACAGTTTGAATTTACTGCCCTCGGGACCGG
>DATADG010000297.1:0-4450 GCA_036258655.1 Gemmatimonadales bacterium
CGTCCCACCTCTGGGGCTCGTTTCCGACTCTGTCACCGAGACGATGCCGTCCAGCCATCTAACGGTAGAGAAGGAGCCGGACCAACCGGTGCGCGTCCTCTACTGTCCCGAGCCACTCTACCCCGCGGCTCTTGGTGATTATGGTTTCACCGGTCAGGTGGACTTCCGCTTCGTTGTGGATACATCGGGAATCGCCGAGTTGGATGATATGGTAGTGTCAGAAGCAGGACACAGGGGTTTCCTCAATGCGGCGCGCCGGGCTATCAGCAAGTGTCGCTATCAACCGGCGACAAAGAACGGCCAACCGGTGCGGGTGCTCGTGAGGCAACGTGTCGTATTTCGCACTCGAGGCTCGGACTCCACCCGGCGTTGACGCTCTGTCCCGAGTTCCGCATCTCTTCAGTTCAGCCATCAACCACATCTCCCCGAAAACCGTGGCCTCACCCAACCCGATCTCGAGACAATAGGGCACAACCTCGCTCGATACTTACGGTAGATTGACGGCGACTGATCATGGTGCACCTTCAACCATGCAATATTTCCTGCTCAAGCTCACACCACCCCGCCCTACGTTCCCCATGGACATGTCCTCCACCGAGGCGGCCATTATGGAGGAGCACTTCGTCTATTGGCGGGGGCTGCTCGCCGACAGCAAGGCCGTCGTGTACGGGCCGGTACTGGATCCCTCCGGTGTCTATGGAATGGCCGTGCTCGAGGTAGAGGATGAGCATTCGGCGCGTGAGGTTGGGAACAGCGATCCCACCATAAAGGCCGGTGCCGGTTTCTCGTTCCAGATCCACCCCATGCCCGACGCCCGGGTACGTCCGCAACGCTAGGGAGCACGAGTGCTCTTTCGCTTCGGGTCAGCGCATCGTGCAGCCGGATGGCTGCTGACGATTCTGGGACTGGCCGCTCTGGTCGGAGGAGGCGGAGGCTACATCACCGGAGGGCCGGTGCGGCCAGGTTGGGTGCTGGGAGGGTTGCTGGCAATCGTGGCGGGAAGCGCCCTGGTGCGCTGGGCTCGGCGAGCCCGGCCTGACTAAGTCGTGCTCCAGCGTGGGCAGCTCGCAGCGATGAACTCCCCGGTCCTCCAGCCAAGCCTGACCTAACGCTCCCGGATCAGGCTGCCGGCGCCGTCAGGCTGTGCCGGTGTTCCAGTCGGCTCAGATCACTCCAGTGTTGTGGCGGGACCACGAGGTGTCGGGCAACGAGGCCGAGACGGAGAGCTCGTACGGCCCGCCAAGCCGCGATCAAAACGGGTGCGGTCGCTGTGACCGGCAGGCGGAGCGTGCTCCGGACGTGCGTGGGTACGAGCACCGCTTGAATGTGGCGGAGCAGCTCGTAGCGCACGGGCCCGAGATGGTGCCGGTATGCGTCGTACAGCCGCGCGCTGAGGGGGCTCCAGGCCAGGTCCTCGGTCAGCCTGCGGGCTCGGTCGATCTTCCATTCGGCGTAGGTGAGAGGTAGTTCGGTAACTCCAAGTCCCAGACCGATTCGGCGGAAATCGGCATAGAGGGATTCCTGCCGACCAGGGCTGAGGGGTCCTCGCAGCAAGTGCGCTGCCCGTTCCGAGTAGTCGATGAGCATGTAGAGGACTGCTCGATGAGCCCACGGCGGAATGGACTGGCTCCGTTGCCGCTCGACCGATGCATGGACCTGTCGAATGCGTTCCAGCGTGCGGGTCGCGTCACAGGGCGAGGCGAAGGCAATGCTCTGTGCGTATTGAACAGTCCGAAACAGTCGAGGTAGGGGATCAGCGGGTAAGGCGCCGGTGAAAAACAGCCAGTCCACGGCCCGGTTCAGCGCGAATTCTGCGGCTGCACCGGCGAAGATGAGCAGGATGGTATCACCATCACCCCAGATCTCGCGAGTGATTCCGTGTCGAACCGGACCGAGCACAGTATGAACGATACAGCGAGCCTGGTCTTGCTTCCACTGCGGTGCTGATGCACTATGGGAGCATCGGCGTCGGTCCGCGCCCAACCTCTTCGACCCTGCCCCAAGCCAGGGTCCTCGTGAGGCAAAGGGGGGCACACTCCCGGATCAGTCTATGGAGCCTTTGGGACGCCACTGGCGTCGCTGCTGGGGAGCGGGTCGCCGGTGGCATCACCAAAGGACCAACCAATGCCTGCCAACAAAGACCTCAAGCGCCTGGTTCGCGGGCGCATGCAGAAGACGGGCGAGGCCTACACCACCGCCCGTGCGCATATTCTCAAGCAGAAGCCGACCCGTCATTCCGTTCGACCTGCTTCCTCCGACTTCGCCAAGCTCGCCGGCAAGAGTGATGCGATCCTCAAGGAGAAGACCGGGTGCACGTGGGAGCGGTGGGTCGGGGCACTCGACGGCGTGAAGGCCTACACCTGGCCGCATACGGAAATCGCGCGATATGTGCGGGAGAAGTACAATGTCTCCGGCTGGTTGGCCCAGACGGTGACGGTCGGCTATGAGCGGATCAAAGGCTTACGTGCCGTCGGCCAGCGGCGTGACGGCTGGTTCGAGGCCAACAAGAGCAAGACATTGAAAGCGCCGCTGAGCCGAGTCTACCAAGCGTTCCACAACCGGGGTCTCCGTGTCCAGTGGCTTCCAGGTGTAGAGCCCATAGTTAGAACAGCATCCCGCAACAAGTCGATGCGGATCACATGGCCTGACGGCACCTTGGTGATTGCCGGCTTTACACGCATGGGGCCCAGCAAGAGCCAGGTGGCACTCACCCACGCCAAGCTGGCGGATCAGGCCGCAGTCACGCGGGCCAAGCAGTTTTGGACCGAACGGCTGGCGGTTCTGGAGAAATTTCTGACGACCTGAGTCTTGGGCGGGCGCCGATAGGCAGCCGGCGCCCGTCGCCGCTCATGCCTGACTGCTTCGTGGGCGGCCTTCGGTCACAGTACACTCCGACAACAGAGCAGGAGGATGGAATGGCGGAGCGGAGCCTCGGCTGATGAAGATCGCCATCGGTGCGGACCACGCCGGCTATCGATACAAGGAAAGGATCAAGGGTCACCTTACTACCCTCGGTCACGACGTCACCGACTTCGGCACTCATTCGACCGAGCCGGTCGACTATCCGCTGGTGATTCGGCCGGTGGCCGAAGGGATAGCCGCTGGCAAATTCGAGCGCGGCATCATTCTGGGCGGCTCAGGCAACGGCGAGGCAATCGTGGCCAATCGTGTGGCGGGCATTCGTTGCACGGTGTGTTGGAGTCTGGACAGCGCACGTCTGGCCCGCCAGCATAATGACTCCAACCTCCTGTCTCTCGGTGAGCGTCTGATCGAAGAAGCGGAGCTGTTGCCGATCGTTACGACGTGGCTCACCACCGCATTCGAGGGCGGCCGGCACGCCCGCCGGATCGCAATGATCGATGCCCCGGTCCGATTGGCCTGACGCAGTCCGGATGGACAGCCGGGCAATGCACGGAGGATCTGACGCATGCAGCCGATGATGCGAGCAAGCGCCTGGCCAGACCTCTGGCTTGCCTTGCGCAGTGTTGCCTGGACGGTGCTGCTTCCGGGTCTGTTTGCGGGCTATCTCCCCTGGAGGTACTTCGGGCTCGGAAACGCAGACCTCAGGTTGAGTGATCCGCTGCACCTGGCCGGCCTTGCCTGCATCGGTCTCGGCGTGCTCCTGCTGGGGACGTGCATATGGGAATTCGCGCGCAGCGGCCGGGGCACGCTGTCCCCGATCGATCCGCCGAGACAGCTGGTCGTGCGCGGGCTGTATCGCTATGTCCGCAATCCGATGTACCTGAGCGTCACATTGATCGTCCTGGGGGAATTCCTGCTGACCCGCTCCACGGCGCTTCTCGTGTACTGGGCTGTCTGGTTTGTCGCAGTGAACATCGTGGTCATCGGATACGAGGAACCGACGCTGCGGCGGCAGTTCGGCGCCGCATATGAGCGGTATCAGTCCGAGGTCGGTCGCTGGCTCCCGCGACTTCGCCGGTTTAGCCTAGCCGCGGTATTGGCTGCGACCGCATTCGGCTCGGGCTGCGGGACGCCGTTCGGCCCTCAGGAGGTTCTCCAGCTCGGCGCCATCGCGAGCGTCATCCTTCTCGAAACCGGCGAGTCCATCTCCCCTACCCCCTGGTACACGATCGAGCGTATGTACGAGCTCATACCCAGCTTCGGAGACCTGGAGTTTGTGGATGATGTTCAGGTCACGTACGACCATATGCTGGGGTATCCCAACTCGATTTTGGTCAGGTACCAGGAGGGCACTCTGGATGCCGGGGATTTCTACATCATCGGTTCTGTTGCTCCCTCATCGTAGGCACTGGCTCCTGCGATCGGTGCTCTCGCTGATCCTCTGTTCGGCTCTGCTCGGGCTCGGTTCCACCAGCCTGGAACGGAGTCAACAGGCCGGTGAGGTGCGTTTCTCCCGCTTCTTCTCCCCAGCCCTCGGCGTCCATAAGGGATACCTGGTCTACCTGCCCCCCACCTACGCGGAGGATTC
>DATADG010000298.1:0-23880 GCA_036258655.1 Gemmatimonadales bacterium
CCTCCACTCGCCTCGACCGCCACCGCGCGGGCAATTCCGAAATCGGCCAGAAGCGCCCGGCCGGTCACTTGATCGAGAAGAACGTTCTCCGGCTTGACGTCGCGATGTACTACACCGGCTCGGCCCGCTGCATCGAGCGCCGACGCCAGATCGGAGACGATCCGCGCCGTCTCCTCAATCCCAAGCCGTCCCTCTTGGGTGAGTCGATCCCGAAGACTCTCCCCGGCAATCTCGTCCATCACGTAGTACAGCAGGCCGTCTACGCTCCCTGCCGCATGAACAGCAACGATGTTGGGATGCCGAAGCCGCGCAATCGTCCGTGCTTCGGCGAGAAAGCGGCGGGTAATCGACTCGTGGGTGGCGAGCTCGGGATGAACAACCTTGATCGCGACCCGGCGGTCCAGGGTGGTGTCTGTCGCCAGAAACACGACGCCCATTCCACCCCGGCCAAGCTCCCGCTCGAGTCGATACTGAGGACCCAGAGCTGCCTGCAGAGAGGTGAAGAGATCGAGAGTGGTATCGCTCACATCGAAGACCGGTGAGGGTGACTGAAGAATACACCCTGCCCGCCGCCAAACCACCGTGCCCGGGCGGCGCTCAGCCTCTGTTGGACGGATCCAGATTCTGAAACGTTGCCCGAGCCTCTGCCCAGGCGCTTGATGCGCGCTTTTGAACCTGACGGTGTCAAGCTTCGCGCCGTTTCAGATTTAATCTTGTTTGACGTCGAAGGCGTACCCTCCCGCACGACCCCTCGGGAGGACACTGTGGCATTTGGATCTGTCGATGTCTCACCCACCGTCGCGACGGTGCTGCTTCCGGTTGAACGGCCTCGGGTAGATGCAGCGGGCAGCGGATGCTTTTCGGTCCTGCACCGGGATTCGATCTCCGATGCGGTTCGGATGGTTCGAGAGCGCCCCATCGATGCAGTGCTGGTCTCGGTGCATCGGTGCCGACCGGAGCAGGTGGAGGTCCTGGGCACTCTGGTCCGGGAATTCCCCAGCATTCCTACGGTTGCACTGGTCTCTCAGCACGACCCGGGTGCCACGGAAATGCTGCTCCGGCTGGGGGCCTCAGGCGTTCGACAAGTGGTGGATGTCACATCTCCCACTGGTTGGAATCGGCTGAGACAGCTGGTGGGGCAGCCGGCAACCCGAGCCGTCGCTCGGATCCAAGGACCCATCCTCGATGCGCTGACGGACGTCCCGGCCGATGCCCGGCTCTTTGTGGAAGCAATGATCAGGCTGGCGCCGGAGACGCCGACGGTGGCGATCCTTTGCCAGCGGCTCTACGTACGGCCCAGCACGCTGATGTCTCGCTTTGCCCGCGCCGGGCTTCCTTCGCCGAAGAACTATCTGGCCGCCATTCGTCTGCTGCATGCCGCCTACTTGTTTGAGACAGCAGGGCTTTCGGTCGCAGATGTCTCCTACCGCCTGGAGTACTCGTCTCCCCAGAGCTTCGGCCGTCATCTTCGAGCCATGCTGGGGCTCACCGCACTCGAGTTTCGCAGGCGGTATCCATTCCCGCGTGCCCTGAGCAGGTTTGTGGAAATGATGGTTGACCCGTACGTGGCTATCTGGCGGACATTCCACCCCATCGCAGCCGGGTGTTGGGATGGAGCGCCCTCAGCTGCGCAGCCGTCCGTACTTCCGAAGAATCGCGCGGAGGCGATCGTGCGGTAAGGCTGGAACCCGAAGATCATTTGCGCCGGTCATCGTCTCCGCAGCAAGCATGGCGTTCACAATCGCGGCTTCGGTAGCCTGCACTGTGGCCTCGTAGAGCGGATCGATACGCTCCTCGCGCAGCATGCGTAGCGAAGTGATCGCCTGCTCGCTCGTTTCACCGGTCTCTGTGGTGGAAAAGGCAATGAACAGGTCCCCCGATCCTGCTCCAGCAATACCACCCATCCGTCCAATTCCCAGCGATGCCCGCCGAGCCAGTCTTCGCAGCTGATGGGGGAGGAGCGGGGCGTCGGTCGCGATGATCACGATGATGGAACCTTGCTCCCGGGTTGGTGCCGCGCCTCCTGGGCACCGCATCGCCGCCGGATCGGTTTCGAGTGGGCGATTGGTCGCAAAGCATGGTTTGAGATCGCTGATCTCCTGACCCACGGGAACTCCGGCGATACGCAGCTGCCGCCGCAGTCCGAAATTGCACTGGACCAGCACCCCGACCGTGAAGCCCCCGGCCTCCTCGGACAGGCGACGGCTAGCTGTACCGATTCCCCCTTTGAAGCCAAGACACTGCATGCCGGTCCCGCCGCCCACGTTCCCCTCTTTGACTGGTCCGGGCCGGGCCGAATCAATTGCGGCAAAGACATGGGTCGGCTTTACGTGGAAGCCGTAGATGTCGTTCAGATCGCCGTCCCAGGTTTCGGCAACCACGGGCAGGCAGCAGTTGAACACTCCTGAAACCCTGGTGCGACCCCAGTCGATCACCGCATCACGAACGGTTCCAACGCTGTTGGTGTTGGTAATCATCACGGGGTACAGCATGAGCCCGTAATCATCGATCCACTCCGTCCCTGTCATTTCTCCGTTGCCGTTCAGACTAAACCATCCGGCAAACACCGGAGCCAGGTTGTCTCTGCCTCGGGGGAAGACGGCAGTGACTCCGGTGCGGACCGGGCCTCTACCTACCTCGAGCGGACCGCTGCCCCATATGATCGTGGCATGGCCGACGGTAACTCCGCGGACGTCGGTAATCGCATCGAACGGCCCCGGTGTACCCTCCAGCGGAATCCCGAGCTCGCGTGCGCGCTCCCGTGGCGCCTGGGCGGCGATGGAGCCAGGCACTGTGCTGACTGCGACCAGAAGGGGTAGGAACCCTCGCAGTATCACGCAGGAGGTGAGCGAAAGACGAAATACACCGCGCCGACAAGGCAGAGGGCTGCCCAGAGGTAGTCCAGCCGTACCGGCTGACGCATGTACAAGACCGCAAACGGCACGAACACCAGCAGCGTGATCACCTCCTGCAGCACCTTGAGCTGCCCCAGGGAAAATGCGCTGTAGCCGATACGGTTGGCCGGCACCTGCAGCAGATATTCGAATAGTGCGATTCCCCAGCTCACCAGGGACGCTACGTACCAGGGGCGGTGTCCCAGATGCCGCAAATGGGCATACCAGGCGAAGGTCATGAAAATATTCGAAAGAAGTAGCAGGACGGCCGTGCGGGCAACGATGACGGTCGAGATGATCCCTCCCGGCTGAGGTGGCCAGAGTAGTATCGACTCTGTACCGCCCTTTCCTGAGAGAGATCCTCAGCCGCTCAGCGGCCGGAGACAGTCCCGCTCACACCCAGCCCATTCTGTTGCGTAGAGAAGTGATCTGGGCGACATGGTGCCGGCCGTGCCATGCGTACAGGGCGAGCGCCTCGTCCAGCCCGATACTGCGGTCGTGCTCGGGATGACGGAACCGCCGTTCGAAATCCGACGGTCCCAGCTCTCGGAGCAGCAGAACCCACCGGCGATGGAGGCATTCCAGGAGTGTGAGCGACGTCTCTACCGGTGTGACCCGGACGTCCGGCAGCTCGGCCCAGCGCCCCTCATCGTATGGCTTTATGACCGGATCGGCCTCAGTCAGCGCCAGCTTCATGCGGGTATAGGCATTCAGGTGACTGTCCGGCAGGTGATGCACTACCTGACGTACCGTCCAGCCATGCTCGCGATATGCCGTGTCGAGTTGCGCCGCCGTCAGGCCGGTGACGGCTGCTCGCAGTGCGCCCGGAGCAGCCGCAATCTCTGCGACCCGCTGCTCCCGGAGCTGGGCGGTTGCCTTACCATCATACCTGAACTGCCCGATGGGATACCGTGGATCGTCCATCTATTCCTTCACCGAGTCGGCGGCCCGGGAGCCGGCACTCTTCCGCGGCGAGCCATCGGGGGTTTCCCCGCGAAACTCGAAGTGCTTCTCGTCCAGAACACGATCGTGCAGTGGTGCTTCTCCCATCTCGAGCAGGAGCAGCCGAGCCAGCACGACTTCTGCCACACGGGCGGCGGGCTCCCATTGTCCCGGTGTCAGCGTCGGGTACAGATCCGCGAATTCGGGTCGGAGCCGTGCTTCTCGCATCCTCGATCCTAGCTTCGCTCGAACGAGCACGCCATACCTGTGGCCCGGCGGCCGAACTTCAATTGCCACCTTTCAGAACTGTCCCGCAGCCCCGCTGCCCTGCTTCCCTGCTGTCAAGGGTCCGATGCTCTTTCGCAGCAGGATCTCCGAGTGCCCCGGCACGATATAGTCGGTCAGCTCACCGACGACATGGTAGCCCAGGCGCTCGTAGAGCCGGCGCGCGTCGTGATTGAACGAAGACACGCACATGAACACGTTCGGCACTTCGCTGAGTATCCGTTGCTCCGCGAAGGCCACCAACCTGGAGCCCAGGCCTTGTCCACGGTGTTCAGGATGAATGCAGATCGTCTGAATGTACCCGATGAACGCTCCCGTCATGCACAGGATCAGAAAGCCCGTGATGGTGTCGTCGTTCTTGAGCAAATGAACCTCACGGGTCGGATCCCTGATAATCGCCAATGACTGCTCATACGTCCGGCCCAGCGTCACCCAGGGCTCGGAACTGCTCATCATCCGGGCACAGGTGCGCGCTTCTTCTTCGGCGCTAAGCGCCGTGATCGTCCAGCCCATCAGAGTTGCCATTCACGCCGGATCCGGGCAGCCGCAGCCTCTCGGTCGGCGGTGCTGGGATTTCGCAAAATTCCAACCCTGCGGAACAGGTTGCGAGCTCGGCGATAAAGATCGGAGATCACGTGGCCGCGCGGCATATCCCGTGTACGGGGCAGCAGCAGGAAATGAACGTGGCGGATGCGCTCATTAAAAGAAACGGCGTAGATGCGCTCCGCGACAACGGCACGCTCGAGTGCTGCGATGGCCGACCGAAGCACCGGGCCAAGTGCGGCTGCTTCCTCCCGGGTCAACTCGCTCAGGGACTCGCAATGACGACGCGGCTTGACAATCAGCTCGCCGGGATCGGTATAAGGGCCTGTGTGGTGGCTAACGAACCAGAGTCCATCATCATGCAGCACTCCGCCTGGAGCAGACAATTCACCAGCGATCTCCGCGCACGCACTGCAGCGCGGCCGCGCGGGCTCGATGGTGGCGCCATCATGCGAAGAGCTCATAGGATAGGCGGTCTCTTCTTCAGGGGCTTCCGACGGACTGATAACCTGCCGTCCGTTCGCGTCGCCTATTCGGCGAAGAACTTAGGATGAGCGATGCGAGATCCCAGCGCAACCGGAAGAAAAAAAGCCGGGCGTGCCCGAGACAGGCACGCCCGGCCAGAGACGAAAGGTGAGTCTAAGCCGCTACAGCGGTTGTCTGAACCCAGGGACTCCTCGCCGGGATCGCCACGCCATCCTTGATCAGCGCCGCAATCCGCTTGGGCAGGAGCGGGTGAGAAGACATCACTTCGGCGCGACGGACCCAGAATCCCTGCTCGGAGACCGCCTGTGCCGCGTACTCCTTCACGTCTACGTGGGGATGAAGCTGCTTCCCGGCAGCCAATACCAGCAAGCCGGTGATCGCGCCGTCCGGCTGACAGTAGGCACCTAACCGGTCACAGGTGTACTCGCAGGCCCTCGAATAGGCTGCTCCCAGATAAGGAAACAGCCGTCCCGGAGTGGTCAACCAGCGGTGCTTGAGGTGGCCGCGCCAGACGTGCGCCAGCTCATGGCCCATAATAAATCCCACGGCGGCCTCGCCATGCGCGAGTGCGAGCTCGAGCACGTCGGAGTACATGATGACGAAGTCTCGACCCAGGAACCGCGTGGCAAAGGCGTTGAGGAGGCCGCCTGATTCCATGACGTAGACTGCGGGCACCTGCTTGAGACCCAGCCGCTTGGAATGAGCCACCGCAAGCCGGTGCAACTGGGGGAACTGTCGCTCCGACACCCGCACTGCGTTGCCCCGGATTCGCCCCAGAGCCAGGCCGAGGGCGAACAGTCCCAGCAGAGCGAAGAGCAGCGCATAGAGGAGAATCGTGCCGCCGACCTCGGGTTTCTGGAGCCCGGCATAGATCAGACCGGCGTACACCGCCAGACTCACCATCACCAACACTGCGTACAAAATCCGCTCACGAGAATTGACCAGCTGGCGCGGCGACGTGCCTCCAGGCCCGTGCGGCGTACGCATGGCAGACTCCAAATTGTGAGAGGGGCAGGGGGTCGCGGGAAGATCGACAGCGGTGACGCGCTACGTCAATTCCATGCAACGACTTGCAGTGGGCGTACGGGGCTCGTGCACCCCAGTTCGAGCAATGGCCCCAGGTATCCCTACCGGGTGAGCGCAGTCCTGGCGAATTGGAGCCGGAGGCGGTCGACCCGCTCGAACTGGTCGAGTGCTCGCCGCTCCAGCCCAGCAAGATCTACAGCTCGGAGTCGCGAGTCTGTCGCTGAGATAGTCCGGAGTGCACGCCAGAGGGCCAGCTTTCCCTGAATTCCCAGTCCGAGAGCCTCAAGGGCTTCAAGCACGCGAAGCTCGCCGTCTCCTGGATCATCGATCTTCAGCTTGACCTCACCCAGTTTTTCCGTGAGCCAGGCAGCGGCTTTCCGCATTGGGCTTTCCTTTTTACCCAGCCCTTCCAGCAATTCTCGCAGCAACCGCTGATCTTCCCGAACCTCTGTCTCGACTTCGATCAAAAGCTCTCGCTCAGCAGGGGGAACCAGTGTCGCAAGGTGCTCCAGCAGCTCGAGGGCCGCGACCGAACCCGCCAGATGGTCGTTGAGGTAGGTCGCTAAGCCCTGGGTCTTCATCGACTGGAGCCATGCGCCACCCGGGAGCCGTGAGGCCGATACTCGCGCACGGCAAACCAGAGACACATGAACCCAATGATCAAAGCAGGAGCGACTAGATCTGCGCCTCCCAGTACCCAGGAGCCGAGAAGTCGTACCCGGAGGGGCATCTGAAGCCGCGCTGCGGAAATGGCGAGCGGCGCGAGGATTCCGATGACTGTAGCTGCGGCAATGGCGACCAGTGACAGCTCGCGTGGCCACCGCCACACGAGTGGTGCTGCCACGAGGGTTGTAACGAAGGCGCCCAGGATCATCCAGTATCCGTCGTATACCCGAAACTCCGGCATCGAGGAGATATATGCTCCCCACACTGCCAAGCCGAAACAAGCAGTAGCTGCGAGAGCAGCCAAGTTTCGACCGACTGTTCGACGGTTCATGTTCATGCTTTCAATCCGAGCTCGCTGACAGTGGTAAGGGTGATCACGATTCGTCCAAGTGCCTCCAGCGAACGTCTTCCCCCCTCCTCCCGGTCCACCACGGCGAGTATGCCCAGCACTTTCCCTCCCGCCTCTTCCAGTACCAGCGACGCTCTGCTGGCCGATTCGCCGGAGGTGATGACGTCCTCCACCACGACGACCGAGTCGCCGGACTGAAAATTTCCTTCGATCAGACGTCCTGTCCCATGGCTCTTCGGCTCCTTTCGAACACTGAATGCGTCGATCGGGTGCTCGGAGCCGAAACTCGCAGCGGCAATGGCATACGCGACCGGATCGGCTCCAAGCGTGAGCCCACCCACGCATGCCGGCCGCCAGCCCGCCCGGTTGATTGCGTTCCACCCCATGCGGCCGATGAGCACCATCCCTTCCGCCGACATAGTGGTGCGCCTACAGTCGATGTAGTAAGACGAGCGCCGACCAGACGCTAGGACGAAGTCTCCGCGTTGAATCGAGCGCTCCCGCAGCAAGCGCCGGAGCGACTCGCCGTCGGTCATGTTCCGCCTTTGCGGAACAGCGTCGTCAGAAAGCCACTGCGTTTCTGGGTCTGACTCCGAACCGCGGCGCAGAAGGCGGTCGCAAAATCCTCCACCGTACGGCAGCGTCGGGACAGGTCTCGCTCCAGACCGCTCATGACGGTGGCCTCCACCGCGGGAGAGAAGCGCAATCCGCGCTTTGCTTCGTTCAGCGGTACCGGAGCCTGCGTGAGTAGTTGCTGAAACAACTCACGTGGACTCTTGCCCGTGAACGGCAGGCATCCCGTCAGCAGATAGTAGGTAATCGTCGCCAGGCTGTAGACATCCGCTTGCTCATTCACCAGTTCACCGCTGAGCGTTTCCGGGGCCACGTATTGCAGCGTGCCCACGAAAAAACCGGCCCGGGTGAGTCGCTCCTCCGGGTTGAGCTCCGCGTCCCGCGCGATGCCGAAGTCGAGCAGTTTGGCTGTCTGCTCTGTAGGATCGTACATGATGTTTGCCGGCTTGAGATCTCGGTGAATGATGCCGGCTCGGTGGGCCGCGGTGAGGGCAGCACCGATCTGTTCCACAATCTTGGCCACCAGGGCCGGAGCGAGAGGGCCTGAGCGATTCACGAACTCCGCAAGCGGCTCGCCTTCGGCCCACTCCAGCGCCAGGTAGTGCAACCCTTCGAACTGGCCGTAGTCGTAAGTTCGTACAATGTGAGGATGGCTGACACGAGAGCCGTACTCGGCTTCGCGGAGAAAGCGCTTGACCGCAACCGGATCCTGCGCCAGCCTCGTGCGGAGAATCTTCACCGCAGCGACCCCGCGCTCCGGGTGCTCGGCGCGGTACACCGTAGCAGTTCCACCTTCGCCGACGTACTTGGTCAGGTGGTAGCCAGCGATGGTCCTGCCAGTTAAGGTGTCGCTGTGCATGCAGATGGCCAAGCTAGTTAATCGCTCAGCAGGCAGCAAGTTGGATAATTAGGCGTTGATTCGGAGCGCTTGACGTGTCTCCTTCGCCAACACTAACGTTCGGCCGGCCCGCCGCGCGTCGGATCTCAGCGGTTTCTTGGGAGGACAGAGGACAACAATGCGTGGGTTGGTTCCTGTGCTGCTGCTCGCGGCCGCAGCTCTTGCTTGCGGTAGCTGGAGGCGGGTGGGCACCCGGGATGCCAGGGCGCCGGCAGATCAGCTCACCCAACTGGTCAATGCTCCGGCGTATTATCAGCGGTTGGGACGTCTCGCAGCCGGCGAGCCGATGCCCTTTGTGGGCACCGTCGCCTTCGCGGCAGGCCCGGGCGACTCTGTCATCACCATACTCGGGCTCTCGCTCGAGAACCGAGCCCTCGCCTTTCAGCGGGCTGGCAATCTCTTTGTTGCCCGGTATCGAGTCAGCATCTCGTTTCAACGAGAGAATACCCGGCCGGTGGAGTTGACCCGGGACGAAATCGTCCGGGTACCCACATTCCAGGAAACCCTTCGCGCCGACGAGAGCGTACTCTTTCAGCAGATCCTTCGCCTCACCCCCGGCCCCTACAACGTGACGGTCACAGTTCGCGATGCGAGCTCGACGTCCGAAAGCCGAGCCCAGGGCCGATACACAGCACCCGATTTCCGGCCGGGCACCACGTCGGCGCCGATCCTCGCCTACCAGGCAACCGGACGCGGGAGTCAGAACGATCCATTGTCGGTCGTCTTGAATCCGCGCGGGGCCGTTGGCTATGGTGCCGACACCCTGCTGGCGTACGTGGAAGGCTACGATTTCTCCGGTCCTGAGACGGTGCCCTTCGAAGTACTCGATGAGCAGCAGGAGGTGATCTACAGCGATTCCCTTCGGTTTCGAGGTGGACGCCCTGTAGAAAGCCAGGTAATTCGGCTCGCTCCCGACAGCATCTCTCTGGGAGAGCTTAAACTCGTTTTGGGCGCAGGGCACAATGTGCGCACGACCTCCGCCCTCGTGTCGTTTTCGCAGGCCTGGGTGATCACCAACTTCGATGAGATGCTCGACCTCCTGCGATACTTCGGTCAAGACTCCCGCGTCAACGCCATGCGAAAGGCGCGCCCATCGGATCGCTCTCGGCTCTGGCGGCAGTTTTACGCCGATACCGATCCCAACCGCGTCACTCCCGAGAACGAGGCGCTCAATCAGTACTTCGGCCGGATCAGCGCCGCCAACGCACGTTTTACCGACGAAGGAGTTCCCGGGTGGCGCACCGACCGGGGAGAGGTGTTCATCACCCTTGGTCCGCCCGATGAAAGCATCGAGACCACGCCCGGAACGGCGGGAAGAGTGGTTCGCTGGACGTACCTCAATTACCGCCTCTCACTCTTCTTCCAGGACGAGACGGGCTTCGGCCGACTTCGTCTGACTCCCGGCTCCCGTGCCGAGTTCGAGCGGACCCTGAACCGGGTGCGGCGACAAACGTAAGCCGGTCGGCGGGTCAGTAGGTGCTGGCTAAGTTTTCTCCGCCCTTTATGCCACCGCTGACCCGCTGACCCGCCTTATAATTGACAGATGTCCCCCCATCACCAGCCGCCTCAGCTGTTTCTGATCGACGGCTACGCCCTGATCTATCGCGCATTCTACGCAATGATTGCCCGTCCTCTCCGGACGGCAAAGGGCGAGAACACGTCGGCGGCCCTTGGTGTGGTCAATTTTCTACTGCGTCTCCGTGACAAGTACCGGCCCGACTTCGTCGCCTGGATAAACGACGCGGGCACCTCGTTTCGCGAAGAGCGTTATTCCGACTACAAGTCCACCCGGGACAAGCTCGATCAGGAGCTTCAGGTCGACTTCACTCGATCGGTCCAGCGAATTCGCGATCTGCTGGAGGCGTTTGGGATCCCGGTCATCACCGTCCCTGGCTACGAGGCGGACGATGTGATTGGCACGCTGGCGCAGGCAGCGGCTGACCGGGGTCTTCAGGCTGTCATCGTCTCGGGAGACAAGGACTTTTACCAGCTGGTGGGACCGGGGATTGCTCTGCTCAACCCGGGCCGCGGTGGGCCGGCTGCGGTCGACGAGGTCTGGGTCGACGAATCCAATGCCGCCGAGCGGCTGGGCGTTCCACCACGGCAGGTGGTCGACTTCCTGGCGCTGGTCGGGGACTCCTCGGACAACATTCCTGGCGTCAAGGGCATTGGCGAAAAGGGTGCCCAGAAGCTCCTGGCGGAGTTCGGCGATTTGGAGACTTTGCTGGCGCGGGCCGGCGAGGTAACCGCCAAGCGGCCGCGCGAGGCTCTACTCGCCCAGGCCGAGAATGCGCGGCTCTCACGGGAGCTGGTGACCATTCGAAGAGACGTGCCTCTGGACTTCACGATCGAAGACCTGGTGCCGAGAGAACCGAACCGCGACGCCGTCATCCGTCTCCTTACCGAACTGGAGTTCTTTGCGCTGGCCCGGCGGCTTACGGAGTCCCCAGCTCCGATCCAAACCGCCACCACCCTCGAACCGGAGCTCGGTCCCGAGGAGCCTGCGGAGATAGACTTCTCCGCAGATTCCTGGTTGAGCCTGTCTGATCTTTCAGCTCCTACGGCCCCGCTCGTCGCTGTGCTCGACGATCCCGCCGAACTGCCGGAACTTGTCGAGCGGCTGCGGTCCGCTCCGCTCGTCGGAATAGATGTAGAAGCCTCGAGCTTCGAACCTCGCGCCGCTGACCTGGTCGGTGTCTCTCTCGCAGCGAGTCCGGAGGAGGTGTGGTATCTCCCTTTCGGACACCGGTCCTCCGGGGGTGAGCTCGCCGCCCCTTCGCCGGTGCGCAACCTGCCCCCTTTGACCCAGCCCGAGTTGAAGCCGCTCTACGACTTACTGACTGACCCTGCGGTTCCCAAAGCGGGCCATAACATCAAGTACGACTGGCAAGTCCTGCGCGGTGTCGGAGTGGAGCTGGCCGGCGTGAGCTATGACTCTATGCTGGCCAGCTTCGTGCTGGATCCCGGTCGCCGCTCCCACGCGCTGGATACACTGTGTCTCGAGCATTTGGGGCGAACCCTGCAGACGCATAGCGATGTCGCGGGTAAGGGGAAGTCCGAAATCCCGGTTGCCGAGATCGCGGTTCCGCAGGCGGCCAACTATTGCGGCACCGAGAGCGCGACTGTGCTCGCGCTGGAGCGATACTTCGCGCCGATGCTCCGGGAGATGTCGATGGAGCCTTTGCTTCGCGACATCGAGTTGCCGCTGCTCGAGGTGCTGGTAGACATGGAGTGGACCGGGATTACCATCGATCGCGACCTCTTTCGGAAGCTGAGTGAAGAGCTGGGCGGCGACCTGCGCAGGCTGGAACTGGAGATTGCCAGGGTCGCAGGAACCGAGCTCAACCTCAACTCGCCGCGCCAGCTGGCCAGCGTCCTTTACGAAAAACTTCAGCTCCCCGTCCTGAAGAAGACGAAGACTGGACCTTCCACTGACGCTGATGTGCTGGAGCAGCTCGCAGCGATGGGCCATGAGTTGCCCCAGCTCATTCTCCTGTATCGCGAGCTGCAGAAGCTCAAGAGCACCTACGTCGACACGTTGCCGATGCGGGTCAACCGGAACACCGGTCGGATCCATACGAGCTTCAATCAGGCAGGCGCTGCAACCGGGCGCCTCAGCTCGGCCGAGCCCAACCTCCAGAACATTCCGATCAGAACAACGCGGGGTGAGGCCATCAGGGCCGGCTTTGTTCCCCGCGAAGGCTGGGTGTTCGTGGTGGCGGACTATTCCCAGATCGAGCTCCGGATCATGGCCCATCTATCCGGAGATGCGGCGTTCATTGAAGCGTTTCACCAGGGAGGCGACATCCATCGGCAGACGGCCGCGATCATTTTCAATGTGCCGGCGGAGGAGGTTACTGCGGAGATGCGGGCTCGGGCTAAAACCATCAACTTCGCCACGATCTATGGCCAGGGTGCCTTCGCCTTGAGCCGGCAGCTGGGCATTTCCCTGGAGGATGCCAGGGGGTTCATCGCCCGCTACTTCGAGCGATTCTCAGGGGTCCGCCGTTTTCTCGACGGGCAAATCGAGCTCGCGAGACGGCAAGGGTATGTCGAAACCCTGTTTAAACGCAGGCGATACATCCCGGAGATAAAGGAACGCAACTTCAACCTGCGGGCGTACGGTGAGCGAAACGCACAAAATTCGCCGCTGCAAGGTTCTGCAGCGGACCTCATCAAGCTGGCTATGGTAAAGATCCATCGAGCCATCCGGGACCAGGCGCTGGCTGCGCGCATGCTGCTCCAAGTGCACGATGAGCTGGTGTTTGAAGCCCCGCCGGGTGAAGTAGATGCCTTGAGTCAGCTCGTACGGGAGCACATGGAAAACGTGGTGGCGCTTCAGGTCCCTCTGGTGGTGGACATCGGAATCGGGCCGAACTGGCTGGAAGCCAAGCGCTGACCCAGCTCGCGCAGAATTTGCAGGAACGCGGAGACGGCCGGCCATCGCAGGTCGCGAGGTTCGACGCTCACCAACCGGCAGTGCTTACAAACCGGAGATCTATGAAACGCGCGGTCTTACCTCTGGTCACCCTGGGGCTGCTCGTGATGGTCGTGGCCGACCGGCTGCTGGAGCTGCGGCAGGCGCGCACAACCGTAGCGGTCGGGGCGTCGAGCGATTCCCGTTCCGCGACGGTTGCACTGGATCCGATCGATTCAACGCGGCCAGAGCAGAAGTCGTCAGCCCAGCCCCCGCCAACCACCACCGGGACCCCGACTATCGAACGTCTCGCGCGGTTGGCGGTTCGGCAGCAGCTCAGCCGGATGGCGGGTCTTACCTATCTCGATTCGCTCATCGCGAGCACCGACTCGGTCGTACGCCGCTGGCCGGATGCTGGTACTCCCCTACGAGTGGCCATAATAGAAGGTGGGGCGCCGGGCTATCAGCCTCGAATGGCGGGATACGTGCGTGAGGCGCTTGGCCGCTGGGAAGGTGCTGGCATCGGCACGCGATTCACGACCACCAATGACACCTCCGGCGCCGAGATTCAGGTACGCTGGATCGATCACTTTGATTTTGACCGGGCGGGCCAGACGGATTTGACGTGGGATCAGGCGGGACAAGTACGCAAAGCACTCATTCTTCTTGCGCTCCGAACCAGCACCGGAATCACCTTGCCCGATGCGGCACTTCTCACCGTTGCCGTGCATGAGGTCGGCCATGCCTTGGGGCTCCCGCATTCGCCGGACTCGGGTGACGTCATGTTTCCGGCGACGCAGACCGGCGTCCTTTCCGACCGGGACCGCCGAACCGCGCAAGTTCTCTATCAGCTTCCCACCGGTCCGGTCCGGGACCTGGCCCGGGCTCCATGAGGAAAGAAGCCCGGCTAGTTCTCGCCTTCGCGCTCTGCGGTCTGGTGCGGACTGCTGGCGCTCAGTCCTTTGCCGAAGTGGATGAGGTAGTCCGACAGGGAATTCGGCGCGGCATCTATCCTGGCGCAGTGGTGGTCATCGGCAGAAGAGACTCCATCCTGTATGCCCGGGGCTACGGACATTTTACCTGGAGCCCCCGTTCGCCTGTCCCGAGCCCCGATTCGAGTTATTGGGACATTGCATCAATTACAAAGGTGATGGGCACCACCAGCGCGGTGATGCGGCTGGTGGATGCTGGCCGGATACACCTCGACGCGCCGGTACGCCGCTACCTGCCGAGATTCTCCGGTGGCGATAAGAATCGCGTGACTGTTCGAATGCTGCTTGACCATACCAGTGGACTGCGAAGCTACGCTCCCCTTTTCCAGCGCGCCCGTTCCCGGGAAGGAGCCATCGAGCTTCTCTATACTGAGCGGTTGACTCGGACACCGGGTGAGGCGCCCGTCTATAGCGATATAAATGCCATTCTTCTGGGTCTCGTAGTCGAGAGCGCCGCGAGCATGCCGCTCGATCGCTTTGTGGAGCGGGAGGTCTTTGGGCCGTTAGAGCTGCACCATACCAGCTATCGGTTGCGCCCCGCCCTCCGCACGCGAGCCGTACCTAGTGCGGTGTGGCGAGGTCAGCCCGTACAGGGCCAGGTGAACGACCCGAATGCCGCAGTGCTGGGCGGCGCCGCTGGTCACGCGGGGATCTTCTCAACAGGCATGGACCTGGCCCGCTATGCTCAGGTCTGGCTGCGCGATGGAGCGGGGCCCAACGGCCAGTGGGTGAGCTCTTCTACGCTGAAAACTTTTCTGACCCGGGGAGCAAACAGCGGTCCTCGTCTTCTCGGCTGGGATACCCCTGAGCTCAATCTGGATCAGCCCAGCGTGTTCGGCACCCTTATCAGCGATGCTGCCTACGGCCATACCGGGTTCACCGGAACCGAGCTGTGGATCGATCCCGTCCGCGATCTGTTTCTTGTTTTTCTGACGAACCGAACATTCGACCCGAAGGTCCGACACTCACTGGACCAACTTCGCGGTGTCCGGGCGGACTTATCCGACGCCGCAATTCGACTCGTCCCACATGGCTGTCAACAGGAGCTGGTCGCGGAATGCTGAGCGGATGGTGTATCTTTCCCTTATGTCCTCCGCTCCTCCCGCTTCAGACGCGATCCGCAAGGCTCTCCGCGCCGTCAAGGATCCGGAGCTCAATCTCAACATCATCGATATCGGGCTGGTCTATGATATCGACGTGGGCGAGACCGGTGATGTGCGTGTTCAGATGACCCTTACCTCTCCCGGCTGCCCGGCGGGAGCGGAGATCATGGCTGACGTGAAGCGCGTCGTGGGAGATATGGAAGGGGTCGGGTCAGTGGATGTCGATCTGGTCTGGGAACCCTACTGGACCCCTGAAAAGATGGATCCTCGAGTCAGGACCTTCCTCGGCTTCTAGTGAGTCATGCAGCGGGCTGACGGAGCGCCGCAAGCAGCCCGTTTCCAAGCTCACGAACCTGCCAACGTCGCAATTCAGTAATAGCCTCCAGCTGCTCGATAGTGGCCGGGTTAACTCGGGCAATGGCTTCCAGCACCCCATTGGGGCAAAGAACGCCGGGCGGAAGATCGTAACGCTGGGCCAGTGTGTTCCGGGCTGATTTCAACCAATCGAGCCGAGCCTCGAATGCAGGGTCCGGAGGCTCGCGGTGCCGGCGCTCAACCCGGGGAAGGTCCCGGTCGGGAATCTCGAGCCCACGCCGTACCGCAGCCAGGATCTCCCTGCCGCGCCGCTCCGCCTGTTCCGGTCCGACCCCTTTGACCGCCTTCAGGGCTGCGAGGTCCTGCGGCGGCGACTTGGCCATGAAGAGCATGGGCTCGTTGTTCAGAATCCGGAACGCCGCCTTGTCTGTCCGCCGAGCCTGCTCCTCGCGCCACTGGTAGAGCTCGCGAAGAATCGCCAGGGCGCGTCCGTTGAGCGTCCTGGCTCCTTTGAGCCGAAGATAGCCAGGCTCGTCAGAGGCGACTGCCATTCTCGCTGTGGAGCTCAGGATCTCGAACTCCTCAACGGCCCAGTCCAGCCTGCCCATCTCGCTGAGACGAGCCTTCAGAATGTCACGAAGCTGGGGTAGATGGCGCGTGTCCGCCGCCGCATATTCGAGCATCTCATGCGTCAGCGGTCGGACCGACCAATCAGCACGTTGGTATCGCTTGTCCAGACGCACGCCTGCGTACTTCTCCAGCAGCGCGGCCAGGCCGATCCCGGGCTCGTTCAAAAGCTGCGCGGCAATCCGGGTGTCGAAAAGGTTGGTTGCGCGGAACCCATACTCATTCTCCAGCAGCCTGAGATCGTAATCCGCATCATGGAAGACGATCTCGATAGCGGGATCAGCCAGCAGTTCCCCCAGCCGATCCAAATTGCTGATCGCCAGTGGATCCACTACCCAGGTCTCCTCCCTGCTGGATATCTGCAGCAAGTACACGCGATCACGAAAGCGGTGGAAGCTTGCCGCCTCAGTGTCGATAGCAATGAGCCGCTCCTGTTGTAACCGATCGAAGAGGCGCTCGAGATCCGATTGCCTCTCGATCAGCAGTACGCCGGACATCTCGCGCGGGCGCACCAGCAGCTAGTCGGGCTTACCCACCAACTCCAGTCCCGCGGCGATTTCGTCGAACGCTTTGGAAAGCGCTTTGAAAAACTCGGCGTCGGGCTGGGGAGTCCCGCCCATGGAAGCATCCATCTGCAGCTTGCGAGCAAGCCGGGCGGCGTGGCGGATGTAGTCTGTCGGTGGCTTCATGTCAGCAGGGCGGCCGGGCCGCGGAGCAGCAGGGCAGTGGTCAAACCAATGAACTTGCAAAATTAGATCAGGATCCTGGGGAAGTCAGGTGTTTCTTTCTGCTCCGCCGCCCCGCAGCCGCACTGCCCGGCTATTATTGGCCCATGCCTCTTCCCGAAATAGATCTGGTGGTATATCCCGACGAATGCGACGCTTTCGGGCATCTCAACCAGGCATCATTCCTGAGCTTGTTCGAACGAGCCCGGTGGGAGATGCTCCTGCGCGGGCCCGGTATGGATGTATTCACCAGGGCCGGCGCCTGGCCGGCCTTGCGGAAGACAGTCGTCGATTATCGCGCCGCCGCCTTCCCGGGTGACGTGCTTCGGTTTCAGCAGAGCCTCACCCATCACGGACGCACCAGCTTCACCATGCGGCAGACCGCACGCCGAGTGGGTGACGATACACTCATCGCCAGCGCGGAATTCGTCTTCGTGTGTATAAACCGGGAAGGACGACCAGTGCAGGTGCCCCCGGAGTTCGGGGAATACATGAACGCCCGCATGGAATCACCGGGCAACGTGCAGCGGCTGATGGTTCGCGGAGTCAGCCTTGCTGTGGAGGTGCGTGGGGAGGGGCCCGCAGTTCTGTTCGTGCATGGGTACCCGCTCGACCGGACGCTCTGGCGCGATCAGATGGAGACACTGGATGGCTACCTTCGCATAGCCCCGGATCTTCGGGGTATGGGTCAATCCGACGCACCCGATCTCGGCTACAGCATGAACATCTACGCTGCTGATCTTGCTGCCATACTTGAAACCATGGGTATAGACAAAATTGTGCTGTGTGGTCTTTCCATGGGCGGATACATCGCTTTTGAGTTCCTGCGACACTGGAAATCACGGGTGCGTGGGCTGGTGCTCATGGATACCCGGGCCGAGGCGGATACGCCGGAGGGACGGAGAGCCCGGGATGCTGCCGCAGCCACTGCGCGTGAGAGCGGCGCCGAAGCCATTGCCGAGTCCATGATTCCGAAGATACTGGCACCTGCCACACTGTCCGAACGACCGGAGCTCGTCGAGCGGGTGCGGAGCATGATCTCTCGTACACCTGTAGCAGGAATCGTGGGCGCGCTGGCCGCCATGCGTGACCGGGTAAGCAGCGAGCAAATGCTAGCATCTCTAGGCGATATCCCAACCCTCGTCATGGTAGGAGAGGTCGACAGCGTCACGCCACCAGACAGCGCACGAGCAATGACCAGGCTTATCCCCGGTGCCCGGCTCGCCGTCATCTCGGGCGCGGGCCACCTGCCGCCAATAGAAAAGCCGGAAAAGGTCAACGATCAGCTCCGTGAATTCTTGAGCTCGATCGCATGAAACCTTTTGGGGGGGTTGTGCGTTCTAATCACTGGCGGCAGGCAGCTCCCCTTGAGCAACTGTCGTTCAGCTGTCCCTCCATACTTCGGCTCCGGGATCGCGGCCACGCAGTACGGTCCCGGGGCTCCTTTCTTTTCTAGCCAGCAGAAAAAACCCTCCTCAGTATCGGAAGGGTCACTTGATCTACAGCGCAATCTCGACGAGCAGCGACTAGTCTGTTATCGCTGAGGCCTTCCGGGTGGGTTGGGGCTGTTAAAGACTTCCTTGTTCTTTTCGATGTAGGACGCGTACTGCGGAGGCACGTCCTCTTCTGGAAAAATGGCTGTGACTGGGCACTCCGGCTCGCAGGCGCCGCAATCGATACACTCGTCAGGATGGATGTAGAGCTGGTCCTCACCTTCATAGATGCAGTCCACAGGACACACATCCACACAGGCGCGGTCCTTCACGCCAATGCAGGCTTCAACAATTACATAGGTCATCCCGCAGCTCCTTCGACCTCGGCGGCGTGCCAGCCACTACACTCGAAAAGGTATACGAAGGCCATTGTGGCGGCGCAAGGGCTCACGCAGCTGTGCAGCCGGATCACAAGAGCAGCCTCCGAGGCTGGATCAGAATTGTGTTGCGTAACTGGCGGTTCGTGGCTCTGGTGGACCGTAGCGACCCTTGGCACCATGCTGCCGATGCCATTCTTCGCGGAGGCAGAACGGGTCGAGACCGTGTGCCCGATCGACCGCGAGCACGCCATCGAGATGATCGATTTCGTGCTGAACCAGTTCCGCCCGGTCTCCTTCGATTTCTACCTCGGCCCATTCGCCTTTCATGTCCTGGTAGCGCACTCGAATGCGGTGGGCTCGAGAGACTCGAACCAGTAGGTTAGGGAAGGAAAAACAGTCGTCCCACACCTCGAAGTCGTCGTTCCCAATGTCGATGATCTCGGGATTAATCAGCGGCCAGGGCTCCCCCATGTGGATGTAGACCATTCGAACAGGCGCGCCTATCTGGGGAGCAGCGATGCCGCGGCCTTGTCCGAACCGGGATTGCCAGTCCCACAGAGTCTCCCGCATATCGTCCATAATGACCCGAACGCCGGTAGAGCGCGGCCGTGTAATCGGCTCACACTTGGCTCGAAGGATAGGGTCACCAAGCAGTCGAATGCGGTGAATGGTCATGGAGGATCGGGGTTGGGCGTGAGTGCTCAACAACTTCAAGTAATATGTAAAGTGAGCCTCCGGCATGCCAGAAAACCGGCAGTAGGTGTCTGTACTACTACGATATACACGCTCAGGATGCCCCGTGTGTTGAAGGCGTTAGAGAAATCGTAAGTAGTTTCACCATTAAAACATAGCTGTTTGAACCAATTTTTGGCTTAAATTGACAATCCCGACTGTTTTACTTATGATTCGCCTATCATGGCGCCTATGGTCTCATCTGGTATTCAGGACAGGAACCTCCCTCCAGGTTACAGCGGAGTGCGGGGTGCCATTCTGGTCGAGCTTAAGAAGACAGAGGGTCTCACCACTCGGGAGCTTGCCTCACGACTGGGCACCTCCATCAATGCCATACGCCATCATTTGAAGGAGCTCGAGCGGCTGGAGCTGGTCCAGTACGAACGGCAACATCACGGAGTGGGCGCACCATCATACTCGTATCGAATCACTAAAGCGGCCGAGGCCTTGTTTCCCCGCGGGTACGAGTCGACGCTCTCATCACTGCTCCAGGATCTGGTGCAGAGTCGAGGCCGGGCTGAGACAGTAGCTCTGTTGGAAGCCCGCTACGCCAGATTAGCCCAACAGCTTGAGTCGGAGCTGTCGGGAGCAACGCAAGCTGAGCGACTCCAGGCTATGAGCCGTCTTCTCACGGCCGACGGGTTCATGGCCGAGGTCACCAGTGACGGCAGCACTAACGCACTAACCGAGCACAATTGTGCCATTCAGGCTGTCGCCGAGCAGTTCCCTGAGATCTGTGCCGCAGAAGCGCAGTTCCTCAGCAACGTTTTGCGGGCCGAAGTTCGTAGGGAGCGGCACATATTGAAGGGTTGTAGCGCTTGCGAGTACCATGTGCGGTTTGACGCACGGGAACTCGCCTCTGGAGGGATGCAAAGTCCGGGAATGCAGCCGGGCTCGCTCACTCCTACACCTCAGGAGAACTCATGAGCTCGTCTGTCGAGACGCTGGTCAATAAGGAATACAAGTACGGATTCGTCACCGATATCGAGTCCGATGTCGCCCCGCGCGGTCTGAACGAAGACATCATTCGACTGATCTCCTCGAAGAAGGGAGAGCCCGATTGGCTGCTGCAGTGGCGACTCCGGGCGTACCGCGGCTGGCTCAAGATGGTTGAGCCGCACTGGGCAAACGTCAAATACGACCCGATCGATTATCAGAGCTTGCGGTACTATGCCGCACCAAAGACGGCAAAGCCGCTGGGCAGCCTTGACGAGGTCGACCCGAAGCTTCTGGAGACCTATGAGAAGCTGGGCATTCCGCTGTCGGAGCAGAAAGCCTTAGCCGGCGTAGCGGTAGACGCAATCTTTGATTCGGTCTCTGTCGGCACTACCTACAAGGCGAAGCTGGCCGAGCAGGGCATCATCTTCTGCTCCTTTGGTGAGGCGGTGCGAGAGCACCCTGAACTGGTCCAGAAGTATCTGGGTTCAGTTGTGCCTCTGAGCGACAACTTCTTCGCCGCTCTGAATTCTGCCGTGTTCAGCGATGGCTCGTTCGTCTATGTGCCGAAGGGTGTGAAATGCCCTCTCGAGCTGTCCACCTATTTCCGAATCAACACCGCGGGCACGGGCCAGTTCGAGAGAACCCTCATTATTGCCGACGAAGGCGCCTCGGTGAGCTATCTCGAGGGATGCACCGCTCCCCGACGGGACGAGAACCAGTTGCATGCCGCAGTCGTTGAGCTGGTGGCGCTGGAAGGCGCTACCATCAAGTACTCCACGGTGCAGAACTGGTACGCTGGGGATGAGCGCGGAGTCGGAGGGGTCTTCAACTTCGTCACCAAACGCGGGAAGTGCGCGGGAGCCAACTCCAAGATCTCCTGGACTCAGGTGGAGACCGGATCGGCGATTACGTGGAAGTATCCCGGCGTCATCCTGCAGGGCGATAACTCGGTTGGAGAGTTCTACTCGGTTGCCGTGGTGAACGGCAAGCAGCAGGCGGATACCGGCACCAAGATGATCCACATTGGGAAGAACACACGGTCGACAATCGTGTCAAAGGGGATCAGCGCCGGTGAGGGCCAGGGCAGCTATCGCGGCCTGGTCAAGATCCTGCCGAAGGCCGATCGGGCGCGGAACTACACCCAGTGTGATTCCATGTTGGTTGGAAACCGGTGTGGTGCTCACACCTTCCCGTATATCGACGTGCAGAATTCCACCGCGGCTCTGGAGCACGAGGCTTCGACCTCGAAAATCGGCGAGGACCAGATCTTTTACCTCAAGCAGCGCGGCCTCAACACCGAGAACGCCATTTCAATGATCGTGAACGGCTTCTGTAAGGAAGTCTTCAAGGAGCTTCCAATGGAGTTTGCCGTCGAAGCCCAGAAGCTGCTCACCGTGAGCCTGGAAGGAAGCGTCGGATAATGCTTGAAATCAAAGACCTGCATGCACGTGCCGGAGAGAAGGAAATTCTCAAGGGCATTTCCCTCGCGGTGAGGCCCGGCGAAATCCACGCCATTATGGGACCGAATGGGTCGGGGAAGAGCACCCTCGCACAGGTTCTCGCCGGTCACCCGGCATTCGAGGTCACCAGCGGCGAGGTAATCTTTGAAGGCCAGAACCTGCTGGACATGCAACCGGAGGAGCGGGCCCAAGCCGGAATTTTTCTGGCCTTCCAATACCCAGTCGAGCTCCCCGGAATTACCAACGCCTACTTCCTGCGTGCGGCCTACAACGAGATCCGGAAGGCCAGAGGTGAGGAGGAGTTGGATCCCATGGACTTCCTCGATCTGCTAGAGGAAAAGCTCAAAGTGGTCGATTGGGGGCCCCAGATCATGGAGCGGCCGGTAAACGCGGGCTTCTCAGGCGGGGAGAAAAAGCGAAACGAGATCCTGCAGCTCGCCGTTCTGGACCCGAAGCTTGCGATTTTAGACGAAACCGACTCCGGTCTGGATATCGACGCCCTCCGCACCGTAGCCGAAGGTGTCAACAAGCTGCGCCATCCCGACAAGGCGTTCATCATCATTACCCACTATCAGCGGCTGCTCAACTATATCGTCCCTGATTTCGTGCATGTCTTGTCGAACGGAAAGGTCGTGATGTCGGGCGGGAAGGACCTGGCTCTCGATCTGGAGGCTAAGGGCTACGAGTGGGTTGACGCCCAGGCGGAGGCACTGGCGAGGTGAGTGCCACCTTTCTCAAGGAGTTCGAGAACTTCGCCGGCGTGGCTACGGCCGAGAGTCCTGACTGGCTCGAGCGGATCCGTCGTGCGGCAATGGAGCGGTTCGCGCAAACTGGGTTCCCCAGCGCTCGTGAGGAAGAGTGGCGGTTCACACCCATCACTCCAATTGTACAGGGGAACTGGCGGCCGGCTTCTGGAGCAGAGGAGGAGATTAGCTGGGAGCAGCTCGCGCCGTTTGTCTTCGGTCATCCCGAGTGGTGCAGGCTGGTTTTCGTAAACGGAGAGCACGCCCCGAGCCTCTCCTTTGCCGGCAACCTCCCCTTGGGGGTAGTCGCCTCCAGCCTTTCCGACGCACTTCGAAATGGCGGCGATCTCCTGCAGCAACACCTCGCCCGCTACGCCAGCGTGGAAGAGAGTCCGTTTACCGCCCTCAATACGGCCTTGTTTCGGGATGGTGGCTTTGTCGCTGTTCCTCCAGGGCTCGACGTGCCGCTGCCCATCAACCTGGTGTTCGTCACCACCAGCGACGCCGATGGAACGGCAATCCATCCGAGAAATCTGATCCTGGTTGACCGTAACGCGCGGGCCTCCGTGGTCGAGAGCTACGTGACACTCGGGCCCTATGCGAAGTACTGGACCAACCCGGTGACGGAAGTGTGGACGGGCGCCAACAGCTGGGTCGAGCACACTCGCATTCAGCGGGAGAGCGAAGCCGCCTTTCATGTGGGAACTACCCAGGCAGAGGTCTCCCGGGACAGCCACTATCGCTCGTTTTCAATGGCGATGGGCGCGGCGCTTGCCCGACACAGCCTGAACGCTCGGCTGGCCGATCAGTACTCCGAGGCGTTGCTGTACGGCCTCTACATTACCCGCGGTGAGCAACTGGTGGACAACCACACCGTCCTGTACCACGATCATCCGAATTGCCACAGTTGGGAGGTGTACAAAGGCATTCTGGATGGTCGGTCCCGCGCCGTATTCAACGGCAAAGTGATGGTAAAGCCGGAGGCGCAGAAGACCGATGCCAAGCAGACGAACCGAAACCTGGTGCTCTCCGACTTCGCCAAGGTCGACACCAAGCCACAGCTCGAGATTTTCGCGGACGATGTGAAGTGCACCCACGGGGCGACAGTGGGACAGCTCGATGAGGTCGCACTCTTCTATGCGCGGAGCCGTGGGGTCACGGCGGACGAAGCCAGGCGGCTGCTGACCTATGCCTTCGCAGCCGAGGTGATCGCCGAAGTTGCCCTGGATCCGGTGCGCGAGGAGCTCGAGCGTCTCGTTCGTGAGCGCCTCGGAACCCTATGAACCGGGCAGCGGGGCAGCGGGGCAGCGCGGCAGCAACACCTCGGCGGAGTTCATTTACCGAGGCTGCCG
>DATADG010000299.1:0-7659 GCA_036258655.1 Gemmatimonadales bacterium
GCCAATATCCCGATGATCACCGCCACGATCAGAAGCTCGATGAGAGTGAACCCCTCTCGACCGCGCAGGTATGTGCGAGCCATCCGTGACCGGGTGATCATGGGTACACCCTCAGTTCGATGTGGCCTGGTAGGCAAAAAGGGCGGCGACCATTCGGGCACCGCCCTTCTTGCTGACTACCAGAAGATGCTTACCAGCAGGCCGGGGCGCCTTCGGCCTTAACAGCGGCATTCGGCGCGTTGGCAGCGTCACCCACGTACACACCGCAGGTGTTCGGGATGCTGGTCGCCGGCACGGCCGGGTTGGTAGCAGTCGCGCTCCAGCCGGCGGCGTTCTTGTAGGTCACAGTCACAGTGGTGTTGGCGCTGGGAGTGAAGGCCAGCGTGCCTGCACCAGCCAGACCGTTCTTCTGGGTGTAGACGGTACCGTCACCCTTGTACGGACCACCGCCAGCATAGTCCTGGTTGTCCGAGAAGAACGCTTCCTGGGCAGTGACCAGGTTGCGGAGGTCGGACTTCATCGAAGCCACGACCGCCTTCTCTTTCGTGTTGGCGAACTTCGGAATCGCGATCGCGGCCAGAATGCCGATGATCACGACCACGATCAACAACTCGATCAGCGTGAAGCCCTTGCGATTGCTCATACATCCTCCAGTTGAGTGGCCCGACCATCGTACAGTCGATGCAGCGTGAAGCGTTGTACTGCCCCGGGTAAGGCAACACATATGCCACCCCCCTACCTCCCTGTTCAACCTTTGTTCCGGCAGAGGGTTAACAACGGGTTGCACGCCCGACTGCAAAGCTCGCACAGCTTCCGGGAAGCGGATTCTGCAAGAGCAATCGTCGGGGCGATGCCGTTGAAACTTGAGGAGATTGGCCACTTCGGCGGCATCAATTTCTTGCACTGCTTTGCCGAACATCTCTGACCATCGGTACGGTGCGCGGAAGTAGCCGGGAGAATGCGCCGAGACTCGCCATTAGCGGCAGCGGACGCGCGGACATGCGGACGGGCGGACCGAGCAGGCAATCACTAACCCTCACGCCGATAGAGACCTGTGCCACCAGGCCGAGGAGTGCCAAAGGTTGCACGGTTCTTGCCACCGCGGCTCAAAACTCAACCGAAACCACCTCTTACACCGGATCAGGGCGCTCGATGATCAAGGCTCTCTACTTCCTCTTCGTCCTGTCCGGCGCTGCCGGTCTGATCTACGAATCGATCTGGACCCGGTACCTCGGCCTGTTCGTCGGCCACGACGCCTACGCCCAGATCATCGTGCTGGTCATCTTCCTCGGCGGCATGTCGGCCGGAGCGATGGCTGTGAGCCGCTGGTCGGCCAGGTTGAAGGAGCCGCTCCACGGATACGTCGCCATCGAGCTGGTGGTGGGGTGCATCGGGCTGGTGTTCCACGACGTATTCCAGGCAACCACGGGGTGGGCATACCAGAGTATCTATCCCAGCCTCGCGGGGTCCTGGACGTTGATTGCGGTGAAGTGGGCGATCGCCGGTACGCTCATCCTTCCACAATCGGTACTGCTCGGTGCGACGTTCCCGCTCATGAGTGCGGGAGTCCTCCGGCTTCAGCCGGTCAAGCCCGGACGGAAGCTCTCCATGCTGTACTTCTCGAACAGTCTTGGAGCAGCCGTCGGCGTACTGGTGGCGGGCTTTTATCTGGTGGAGCTGGCGGGACTCCCGGGAACCATTCTGGCCGCCGCGATGCTCAACCTGGTCGTAGCCGCGGCCACGATTTGCCTGATGGTGGCTGGCCGGAGCCGCGCATCGACCGGTGCGCAGCCGGCCGTCAACTCGACCGCTGGAGCTACAAAATTTCCCGCACAGCAGACACCGAATGTGCGGCTCGAGCGTCTGCTGCTGTTCACCAGTCTCGGCACCGCAGTTGCCTCCTTTATATACGAGATCGACTGGATCCGGATGCTCTCCCTCGTGCTCGGCAGCGCCACACATTCATTCGAGCTGATGCTGTCGGCCTTTATTCTCGGGCTGGCGCTGGGTGCATGGTGGATCCGCGCCCGTGCCGACCGGCTGGCTGATCCCCTGCGGACGCTCGGCATTGTCCAGTGGGTGATGGGCGTGCTCGCGCTGTCGACGCTTCCGCTGTACATGTCCTCGTTTGAATGGACGGCTTCGCTCCTCGCGACGTTCGCGCGAAACGATGCAGGCTATACCGGCTTTACGCTCGCCCGTTACGCTCTCTGTCTCGCGATCATGCTCCCGGCCACGTTCTGCGCCGGGATGACACTGCCACTCATCACCCGCGTCCTCCTCACCAGCGGATCGGGCGAACGAGCCATCGGAGCGGTGTACGCCTGGAACACGCTGGGTTCCATCATTGGCGTCGTGGTTGGTGGGCTGGTTCTCCTCCCGCTGGTCGGTCTCAAGCCGATGCTCATTCTGGGAGCGGCCATCGACATGGGGATCGGCCTGGTCCTGATCTCCAGGTCACGGAGCCCGCGTAAGCCTGCTCGGCGCCTGGCGCTCGCGGCGACCCTGGCGGCTGGTGTAGCGGTTGTCGTGGTGGCGGCTCGCACCCGGCTCGACACCAACGTCCTCGCGAGCGGCGTGTACCGGAGCGGGGTCATCACCACGCCGGATCAGCGAGACATCCTGTTTTACCGGGATGGACGCACCGCCACCGTCAGCGCGGCGAAGCACAAATCCAATGGCGTTATCTCGCTGGCCACCAACGGCAAGCCGGATGCGTCGCTCCCTCCCGCCTGGTTCCAGGCGTGCGACGCCAGCGGACCGCAGGTGCCGATGACCGGCGACGCGGCGACGCAGACGTTGTCGCCACTCGTGGCGCTGGCCTACGCCCCATGGGCCAGGACCGCGGCCATGATCGGTCAGGGGTCGGGGATGTCCTCACACCTCCTGCTGGCAGATCCGAATCTGAAGGAATTGGTGACCCTGGAGATCGAGCCGCAGATGGTGGAGGGATCACGGCTGTTCTATCCTGCAAACCGCAGGGTCTTCGACGACCCGCGCTCCAGGATCGTGATCGACGATGCGAAATCCTACTTCGCCTCGGCGCAGCGCAAGTACGACCTGATCATCTCGGAGCCTTCCAACCCGTGGGTCAGCGGAGTCTCCGGATTATTCACTGCCGAGTTCTATGCGCGGATCAGTGGATACCTGAGTGAGAACGGCGTGTTCGGCCAGTGGCTTCACGTCTACGAGCTGGACGACCGGCTCGTCCTGAGCGTCATGGCGGCACTGCATCAGAACTTCCGCTCGTACGAGGTGTATCTGGTACCGGGTGGCGACATCCTCGTGGTGGCCAGCAACCGAACCACACTGCCGCCGCCCGATTGGTCAGTCTTCCAGTACCCGGGACTGGTGCGGGATCTCTGCCGGTTTATCCCGCTCACGACGGAAGTGCTCGATGCGCTGCACCTCGCCGGACGGGCTGAGCTCAAGCCGCTGCTCGACACATTCGGGCAGCCCAACTCGGACTTTTATCCGGTGCTCGATCTCTCAGCCGAGCGTCGCCGGTTCCGCCGGGACACTGCCAAAGGGTTCCCGGCGCTGTCCTCCGAGTGGTTCAACCTCCTGGCCGCAATGCGGGGAACCCGGGTGGGTCCGGGAAACGAGACAGTCGCGTCACTGCCCGAAAATCCCAGAGTAGTCTCGCGCGCAACCGGCGCGCTCCTGCGCTCCAGGAGAGCCATCCAGCCCAACGACACCGCCATTACCTATATAAGTACCCAGGCGATGTTCCAATGGAGGCAGTGGCAGGTGGTGGCACGCTCGAATCTGCCTCCGACGGACTGGGAGCTCTGGGTCCAGCAGGCATACGCCATGGACCGGATGCGCAACGGCGGGACCGCCGGCACACCCGATCCGGAGTTCCACACGGACCTCGTGCGGTTCATGGAACGACACAACGCACCGGCGCCAGCCCGGGACGTGGTCGCGTTCCGAAATGGACTCGCTGCGTGGAAGTTTGCTGACGCTGCAGCTGCCGCAGAGAGACTGATCCCGCACATGCAAAAGGGCCACTGGATCCCCGCCGACGAGCTTCGGGACGGGCTGGTGATCGCACGGCTGCACCTGAGGGATGTGAAGGGAGCGCGACAGGCGCTGGATTCGCTGTTCCCACTGAGTCGGCGGCCGGTGACGGACCTGAGATCTCAGCTTCTGGCAGCCTACGTCCAGACTGCCGAGCGGCTCCAGTCCGTCGCTCTGCAACGCTGACCCATGGACCATTGAAGTAAGAGCAGCGGATTATCGGCGATATACCGCGGTTCCGACGCAGCGCTGACCGTAGAGCGGTTACCCCTACCTCGCCGCCGCCGTAACCTCGACCTGCTCCTCGTAGCGGCTGAGCTTTCGGTACAGGGTGGAAGGATCGATGCCGAGCACTTCGGCGGCGCGGGTCTTGTTGCCACCCTCCGCCTGCAGCACCCACATGATATAGGCCCGCTCGATGACCTCGAGCGTCGGGTTGCGATAGGACCGCTCCGCTACGAGCGGCTCCTTCCGTCGCTTGGTGATTCGCTCCGGCAGCGAGGCGGCCTCGATCAACGCCCCGCGTGTGAGCACCACCGCGTGCTCCAGGGCGTTCTCCAGCTCCCGGACGTTACCAGGCCATTCGTACACCATGACTGCGTCCAGTGCTTCCGCGGCCAGCGCCTTGGGCTCGGTGCCGGTCTCCGCGGCAAGGTTTTGGAGCAGGGCCTCGATCAGCAGGATCAGATCGTCCCGGCGCTCCCTGAGCGGCGGCAGATTGAGCGCGATGACATTGAGGCGATAGAAGAGATCGGAGCGGAAGTTCCCCCGACGGATCTCCTCCTCCAGATCGCGGTTGGTGGCGGCAATGATGCGCACGTCGACCGGAATGGCCTCCGTGGCACCGACCGGGATAGCCTCACGCTCTTGCAGTACCCTCAAGAGCTTTACCTGAAGCGAGGCGGGCATTTCACCGACCTCGTCCAGGAAAAAGCTCCCTCCCCGGGCTGCCGCGAAGAGCCCTTGCTTGTCGCGTACCGCCCCGGTAAACGAGCCCTTCACGTGCCCGAAGAGCTCGCTCTCCAGCAGATTCTCCGGGAGGGCACCACAGTTGATTGATAAGAAGGGGCCGTCGCTCCGGCTGGACAGGTTATGGATGTAGCGGGCAATGACCTCCTTGCCGGTACCACTCTCTCCCTGGATCAGCACGGTCGAGTCGGTCGGCGCCACGTGCTCCGCCAGTTTGAGTACGTCCAGAAATCGCTTGGATTTCCCGATCGGCCGCGCGATGGTCGTCTTGTCCCGTCGCCTGATCTCCTGCTTGAGCTGAGTATTCTCGACCTTGACGGCGCGGTACTCGCAGGCGCGTCTCAAAATCGCGACCAGCTCGTCGTTGGAGAACGGCTTCTGGATGTAGTAGAACGCCCCGGAATTCACCGCACTGATGGCGCTCTGCAGCGACGCCTGCGCGGTCATCAGAATGACCGGCGTCATCGGGTCCTGCTCCCGGGCAGCAGTCAGGATGTCGAGCCCGGAGACCTGGGGCATGCGCACGTCGGACAGGATGATGTCGTGGGTACCAGAGCGAATCTGTTCCAGGCCCGCCTTCCCGCCTTGGGCGGTGGTAACCTCGAATCCCTCGTTTCGGAGCAGGATCCGCAGGGTATCGAGTATTCCAGACTCATCATCGACCACGAGCACCGACGGCTTATAGCTCATGCAGCGTCCTCCGCGACCATCTTGGCGGGCAAGAAAATGGTGAATGTGGTACCGGAGCCGGGAGCTGAGTCGACCAGCACCAGGCCGCGGTGCGCCTCAACGGCGCGCTGAACAATAGCGAGGCCGAGACCGCTGCCACCGGAGCGGCCCGACACAAACGGCTGGAATAGCCGCTCGCGTACCTCCTCAGGGATTCCCGGTCCGTTATCACGTACCTGCAGTCGTACGGCATGCTCCAGGTCGGTCCCGTGTGGAATCTCTGACGGTTGGGCAGCGGCGACGGTAACCGTCACCCGAATCGGCCCCCGGGCGGCCTGCACCGCGTTCAGTACCAGGTTGGCCACCACGCGATGAAGCAAGTCCTCGTCGCCCTCGAGCAGGGTATGCTCACCTTCGATCGTGATTACCGCGTCGGGGCGGCAATCAGGATGGGCTCGAATCAGCCGAACGACCGCGACCACTACCGAATGAAGGTCCAGGGGTGCGAAGTGAGTGGCGCGTACCCGGGCAAAGTCGAGGAACTCGCTCAACAAGCGGCTGAGGCGGTCACTCTCGCGGACGATGAGGCCGGAAAGAAACCGCTCATCCTCATCCGCGTGCTTGGAGCGGGCAAGCTGTTCCACCGAGCTGCGAATCGAGGCCAGCGGGTTACGGATCTCGTGCGCCAGCGACGCGCTCAGCTCGGCGACAGCCTCGAGGCGTTCCGCCCGCATGTGGAGCTCCTGAACCTCTTTCAAATCCGAGATGTCGGTGAAGATGGCGGTAACCGACGGAGCTTCCTGCGCCTCCTGACGAAAAGTGGTGGTGCTGAGACCGATCGGAAACATCCTTCCGGCTCCCTGCACCACCATTCCTTCACCCCGGCTGATCTTTCGCCCGTTACGGATGCCGGTTGCGACGGCGGCCCACAGCTCGGACGAGCGGGTCTTCAAATGATCGAGCACCGGAAGTCCGATCAAGGCTTCACCGTCGAGATCGAGCAATCGTTCCGCGGTGGGGTTGATGAACGCCAGCCGACCGAAGCCGTCTACCGTGAGCACACCGGACCTGATGTTCCGAAGGATATCATCGGCTTCCAGCCGAACCCGCTGCAGCTCGGTAGCCAGCGTCGCCTGCTCCATACCGGCCTCTCGCAGCCGGTGACCGAGCACCGCCACAATACCAAATACCAGGTTGAAGACAACGATCTGGGCCCACGAGGCGGTATCGAGAGAGGCCCCGTGGTTCCATACGGTGTCGCCCAGAAATAGCACCGCTGCGAGAACGGCCGTCATACCAACCCATGCGGGAGGCATCAACAGGGAGTATGCGGCTACCACGAGGACATAAAGCGCCGGGAAGGCCGATTGCGGCTGGCCGGCAAAATGGAGGATGGTGGTGACCAGCCCCAGATCCACCAGGGCCTGAATCAGGAAAAACGCGTTGGTGGGCGGCCGGCGAAGCAGGAATACAGTCCCGGCCCCGTACAGCGTAAAGACCAGAGCGAACACCACCGCCACGCTTACGATGAAGGATTCCTGCGGCCGCTCGGTCCAGACCAGGCCCGCTCCCAGCAACACGCCTGTGGCAAGCACCAGGCGGCCGGCAAAGAGCCAGGTCAGCAGGGTCCGTTGATCGGGAAGCGTGTTCTTCCCCGGCCGGCGCCGGTCGGGCACCGTGGGAACCGCGGCCCTCCCGGACGGAGCGGTGGATTCCATGTTGCTGTGGGCTAAGGACTATTGCGCAGACGGGGGCCAGAAAAAATAGGGAGGGCGACCATGCCAGCGGTAGTGGCCGTTATCATTCGGCATGCGTTGGACCGTCTATATGGCTCGCTGCGGGGACGGCAGTCTGTACACCGGGATAACAACTGATCCCGAGCGGCGGCTGGCCCAACACAATCGGGGCAACGGGGCGGCCTATACCCGTTCCAGGCTGCCGGTGCTGCTGGTGTACTGTGAAGAGGCTGCGGATCGTGCTCGCGCCCTGCAGCGCGAG
>DATADG010000300.1:0-23389 GCA_036258655.1 Gemmatimonadales bacterium
TGGGCCTGCTCGGCCTGGGCTATCGGGGCCGGCGTATCGTGGTCGGGGTGGACGCGGTTCGGAAGGAGCTCCAGGCAGGAAAGTGTTGGTGCGTGGTTGTGGCAGAAGATGCCAGTCCCCGCGCCATTGACAAAGTGGTCCGGCTAGCCAGCGCCAAGGGGGTGCCGTTGCTGCCGGGACCGCGCGCCGCAGCGATCGGCGCGCAACTAGGGAAGCCGCCCGTGATGGCGGTGGGCGTACGAGATCGCGCGCTGGCCGGCGGCATAGTGCAGCTGGCACCGTACGCTCCTGATGGAGGCACGAGTGGTTAAAACGAGAGTCCACGATCTAGCCGCGGAATTCGGCGTCGCTCCCGAGCAGCTGCTCAGCATGCTCAAGGACATGAACATCTTCGTGCGCAGCCACCTGTCCGCATTGGAGAGCGATCAGGTCTCGGCAGTCCGGGTGCGCTGGGAACGAGAAAAGCGCCGCAGTGCCGAAGAGCCCGCGGCCAAGAAGGGGCGGCGCAAAGCAGCCAAGGCGGAAGCAACTCCGGTGGCGACCGAGGCCAAGCCCACCAAGCGCCGCCGCACTGCAGCCGAGGTGGCGCAGGTCGAGGCGCAGGTTCAGGCGGAGAAGGCAGCTGAGCTAGCCGCGCTCGAACTGGAGCGACCGGTCATCCACGAAACGGAGGAGGCTGCCCCCGCCCAGAGTCTCGAGGAGCGTGCCCGCGCGCTGTTCAAGGACCTTCCGCCCGCACCGCCCGAAAGCGAAGAAACCGAGGTCGTCATCGAGGAAGAACCCGGGAACGGTGGGGCTCCCGAGGCAAGTCCGTTCCGGCCTGCGGCGCCGCCTGCCACGCCGAGCCGGGCTCCCTTCATTCCGCCAAGGGTGCAGCGTCCCGCGGCGGCTCAGACCCGCGGGCCGAAGCCGGTATTCAGCAGCAGCACTGCACCCGCCGCACCATCCCGGACGGGCAGTCCGTCACGGCCCGGCATCCCTGGCCGTCCCGGAGCCGACCGGGGCGCCCCCGTGCGTACGTTCGGGCCCGACGCCGAAAAGGGGGGTGGTCGCAAGAAAGGGAAGAAGGGGAAGCGGTCTTCGGTGGATCAGGAAGCAGTGCACGCAAACATCCTGAGGACCCTCCAGGGCATGAAGGGTCCCGGTGGCCGCAAGGGACGCCGCCCTGACGAGCCGTCGTTCCGTGAAGTCCAGGCCGGTCGTCTCGCCGAGGAGCGGGAGCGGGAGAAGACGCTGATCCGGGTTAACGAGTTCATTTCGGTCTCGGAGCTCGCCACGGCCATGAAGGTCCCGGCCACCCAGATTGTCCAGTTCGCCTTCAAGGAGCTGGGCTTGATGGTCACCGTCAATCAGCGCCTGGATTTCGACCAGATCGAGCTGATCGCGTCGGCATTTGGCTTCCAGGCGGTGCGCGAGGATGAATACGCCGCCGAATCTCAGGCCGACCAGCCGGAGGAGAATGCGGAGCAACTCGTTCCCCGTCCTCCCGTGGTGACCATCATGGGTCACGTCGACCACGGGAAGACTTCACTGCTCGACTATATCCGAAAAGCCAACATCGTAGCTGGTGAGGCCGGCGGTATTACCCAGCACATCGGCGCCTACCATGTCGAGTTGCCGAACGACAAGCGGATCACTTTTCTCGACACTCCGGGCCACCAGGCGTTCACCGCCATGCGCGCCAGAGGGGCGCAGGTCACGGACATCGTGGTGCTGGTGGTCGCGGCCGATGACCAGGTCATGCCGCAGACCGTCGAGGCCATCAGTCACGCCCGCAACGCCGGTGTGCCGATCATCGTGGCCATCAACAAAATCGACTTGCCCACCGCCAACGTAGCCAAGGTCAAGCAGGATTTGCTCCAGCACAACGTGGTCCTGGAGGAATACGGCGGAACCGTGCTCTCTGCCGAAATCTCGGCCAAGAAGGGCACCGGCATCGATCATCTGCTCGAGCAGATTCTGTTGCAGTCGGAGATCCTTGACCTCAAGGCCAACCCCACCGGTAAGGGCCATGGTGTGGTGCTCGAGGCGACCCTCGATCCAGGCAAGGGGCCGCTGGCGACCATCCTGGTCCAGCGCGGCACCCTCTCCGGCGGCGACAACTTCATCTGCGGCAAGTTCTCCGGCCGGGTGCGCGCCTTGTACGACGAGCGAGGAAAGGCGGTGAAGTCAGCCGGCCCCTCCATCCCGGTGCAGATTCTCGGATTTGAGGGCGTTCCGGCCGCCGGTGACATCTTCTCGGTGGTGACCGATGCAGTCGAAGCCCGGGACATCGCCCAGAAGCGGCAGCGGCTCGAGCGGGAGGCGCAGAATAGGCGCAGCGCCCGGGGTGGCACGCTGGAAGACTTCAGCCGCGCGCTCAAGGAAGGCGAAGTCTCGATGCTCCGGATCATCATCAAGGCCGACCAGGGTGGGCCGGCGGAAGCGCTGGCCGACGCCTTGGCGCAGCTGACCACTAACGAGGTGCGCGTCGACGTCGTGCACCGCGGTGTCGGGGCCATCACCGAGAGCGATATCCTGCTGGCCAAGGCCTCAGGCGCCATCGTTCTCGGATTCCACGTCCGCCCCGACAGCAACGCCAGAGCAGCGGCGGAGCGGGAACAGGTGGATGTGCGGACTTACCGCATCATTTACGAGGCGGTTGAAGATGTGCGGAATGCGCTGGAGGGTCTGCTCAAGCCGGAGGAGCGGGAAACCGTGCTGGGAGAGGCCGAAGTACTCCAGCTCTTCAAGGTCAGCAAGGTGGGTACTATTGCCGGCTGCTCGGTGCGGAGCGGCACCATTCAGCGGACGGCCAAGGCCCGCATCATCCGCGATGGTACCACTGTCTATACCGGCTCCCTCTCCAGCCTCAAGCGCTTCAAGGAGGACGTGCGCGAGGTGCGGGAAGGCCTCGAGTGCGGCATCGGCATCGAGAACTTCAACGATCTCAAAGTCGGCGACCGGATCGAATCGTTCCGGATGGAGGAGATCAAGCGGACGCTGCAGCCCGCTGCTTCAGGTGTAGCCGGGTAACCAAAGGCGAAGGTCGACATGATCGTCGCCATAACCACGTGGGATCTTCATCTTCCCGCCTGCCACTCACTGAAGGAGAAGCGTGGCGTGCTGAAGCCGCTCACGGTCGGGCTGCGGAAAACCCTCAATGTCTCTGTGGCGGAAACCGGGCATCAGGACCTCTGGCAGCGCGCTGAGATTGCCTGCGCTGCCGTCGGGAGTGCCCGGTCGGTGGTCGACGAGACCCTGCGCGCCGCCGACAGGTTGATCGAGCAGGCTGATGGCATCCGCATCGTCGACACGGTGACCGTATACCGATGAAAGGCTCTTCTCGCCGGCCGGAGCAAATGGCCGAAACGCTGCGGCAGGTCGTGACCGATTCGCTTGCCCGTGAGATCCGCGATCCACGAGTCGGATTCGTGACGGTCACCGCCGTCCTCGTCAGCGGCGATCTTTCCCATGCCCGGGTTATGGTCAGCGTCCCGGGAGAAGACGCAGATAAATCACGCGCTATCGAAGGACTGCAGAGTGCCGCCGGGTTCCTGCGCTCGCGGGCGGCGCGTGCGCTGACCACGCGGACAGTTCCGGAGCTGCACTTCGAGCTCGACCGCGGACTGGAGCATGCCGCTCGAATCAACGAGCTGCTGAATACGATCAAGCGGGAGGATCCGGCCTGATCGGTGCGGTATTGGTGGACAAGCCTGCCGGCATGAGCTCGCACGATGTCGTGCAGCGGGTCCGCCGAACGCTGGGCATACGAGCAGCAGGCCATACCGGAACTCTCGATCCTTTCGCCACCGGCCTCCTGATCGTCTTGCTCGGCCGGGCCACCAGGCTGGCCCGCTTTATCGAACGCCAACCGAAGCGCTACCTCGCCACGGCACGCCTTGGAGCTCAGACCACGACCGATGACCTCACCGGTGAGATCATCGCTGAGTCCAACGCTTGGGCACGCCTCTCCGAATCCCGGGTCCGAGAGACATTGGCAACCTTTCACGGCGAACAGCTGCAGACTCCACCCACCTATTCAGCCAAGCAAGTGGCCGGCGTGCGGAGCTATCGCCGCGCCCGGCGGGGCGACCCGGTGCAGCTCGTTCCAGTCCATGTCACCATCCACGCGATTGATCTGGTCGAATATGCTCCGCCCGATTTGAGTTTTCGCACCGTGGTGAGCGCCGGAACCTACATTCGAGCGATCGCGCGCGACCTCGGCACTCAGCTCGGAGTTGGCGCGCACCTCATTGCGCTGCGACGAGAGGCAATCGGCTCGTTGAGCGTAGAGGATGCGGTTACCCTCGACAGCCTCGACCAGTCGGCGGTACTTCCGCCGCATGCGGTGCTCGGTGATATGCCCTCGGTCGATCTGGACGAGGCATCGGCTCAGGCCGTCTCACATGGACGTTCGGTGGTGGACCAGGCGGCAGCGGGGCGGCGGGACAGCGGGGCGGTCGCTTTGGTTGCTGACGGCCGGCTGGTCGGAGTAGCTGAAGCGTCCAATGGATGGCTTCGTCCTACAGTGGTTCTGGGGTCCTCGTGAGCACGCGCCTCCCCCGCCGCCCCGCCACCCCGCTGCCTCGTCTTCCCAACGGCAGCACGGTGACCGTGGGATCATTCGACGGGGTCCACCTGGGCCATCAAGCCGTCCTCCAGGAGATCGGGCGCCGAGCTCGGGCTGCGGGTCGTGCCAGCGTGCTGGTGACATTCGATCCACATCCGCTGGAGGTGGTGAATCCCGATGCGGCGCCGCCCCTGCTGACGACCGGACCAGAGCGACTGGAGATTCTGGCCCAGTTCCCACTTGATTACGTTTTGCTACTCCGTTTCGATCGCCACCTTGCGGGACTCTCGCCCGAGGAGTTCGTACGCGAGGTCCTGCTGGATCGCTGTGGAGTGCGTGAGCTGGTCATCGGGCACGATCATGGTTTTGGTCGAGGACGGAGTGGAGACGTGGAAACCCTCCGCCGGCTCGGTGAGGTCGAGGGTTTCGAGGTCGACGTCGTCGACCCCGTGGATTTGGGGGGCCAGCATGTCTCGAGCAGCCGGATCCGCCGGGCCGTGGCCGGTGGAGACCTGGCGACGGCTCGAGCCATGTTGGGCCGGCCCTATGGGGTTGTGGGCCGCGTGAGTCATGGGGAGGGTCGCGGGCATCTATTGAAAGTGCCCACGATAAACCTGGGTGAGCTTTCTTCCCGAAAGCTCCTGCCCCCGGACGGCGTGTATGCGGTGGCAGTCGAGTGGCGGGGAGGACGGGTGGGCGGCATGATGAATCAGGGCCCCCGTCCCACATTCCAGGACGGCAGGCGGGTCCTCGAGGTCCACTTGTTCGGTTTCGAGGGAGACCTGTACGGCGAATGGGTTCGCGTTGAATGGGTCGAGCGCCTGCGAGACATCGAAAGCTTCGCCACAGTGGAGCTGCTACAGCAACAGTTGGAACGTGATCGAACCCGGGCCGTCAGGGCGCTCGCCGTCGCCCAGGCGGGCGTGTAGCAGTTCAACCAAGAATGGACACACCTGAGCAATGACTCTTCGCACTCGGCTTCTCGTCATCATGGGGCTTATCGCCCTCAGCGTCTTCTACCTCATTCCGCGCAATGTCACCCTCCGTGAACGGGATGTCGACACCGGGGTCATGACCGACCGGACTGAGAAACGGGTTCCGCTCAAGCTGGGTCTCGATCTCCAGGGTGGAATGCACCTGGCGCTGGAGCTGGACCAGTCCAAACAAGTCTCGGCGGATCCGAAGCGCGACCTCGATCTCGCGCTCACTGTTCTCCGCAAGCGAATCGACGAGTTCGGGGTCACCGAACCCGTGATCCAGAAGGTCGGAGACGAGCGGATCGTGGTGGAGCTCGCCGGGATCACCGATCCTGCACGCGCGAAGGCCATCGTCCAGCGAAGCGCTTTTCTCGAGTTCAAGATCACCAATGAAACCGGGGCGCTGGAGAAAGCCCTTCCCGCCATGGATCGCGTGCTCCGGAGCCTGGGTGTCAAAGGCGAGCGGGAGCCCGAGCAACCCTCGGCGGTGCAGCAACTGCTGGGTGGCGACACCAACCGGGCGCCTGCAACCGATACCGCCCGGCAAAAGGCCGGAACCACAAAGGACACGGCCGGGAGAGACTCCCGTGCTCGGGATACGACTCCGCTGACCGGCGGCGTCCTGAGCGGATTGATTCAGGCATCGGGCGCAGGCGAGGTACCCGGAGAGTACATGGTCCCGGAAACCGCGTTCCCCCGAGTCGACAGCATGCTGAGTATCCCGGCCGTCGCGCGCCAGCTGCCCCGAAGCGTGGTGCTCCGTTGGAGTGCCGCCCCGACCAGCGTTGGCGTGCAGCCGGTTCGATTCCTCTACGCCCTGGAAGAGAAGAGCATCGTCACCGGGAGTAATCTGGTGGATGCCCAGGCGCAGCTCGATCCACTGACAAACGGGCCTATCGTCACCTTCGAGCTGGATCGGGCAGGTGGGCGGAAGTTCGGGGAAGAAACCGGCAAACACGTCGGCGATTATATGGCCATTCTCCTGGACGGGCGGGTCCAAGGACGCCCTCCCGTCATCCAGAGCCGCATCGGACGGAACGGACAGATCACGCTCGGGGGCAAGAGTCTGCAGGAAGCCCAGGACCTCGCCCTGACGCTCAAGGCCGGTGCGCTTCCCATTCCACTGCGGATCGTGGAGGAGCGGCAGGTGGGTCCCACGCTCGGTCAGGATGCCATACGCTCCGGCATTCTGTCCGGCATTGTCGGAACGCTGTTCGTGGTGCTCGTAATGATCCTGTATTATCGCACGGCCGGCGCGCTGGCGATTCTGGCACTTTCGCTCTATGTGCTGTTGACCCTGGGAGCACTGGCCATGCTCGATGCGACCCTCACGCTACCTGGGTTGGCCGGTCTGGTCCTTTCGATTGGGATCGCAGTTGATGCCAACGTGCTCATCTTTGAGCGAATCCGGGAGGAGCTGGCGGCCGGAAAAACGGTTCCGCTGGCCGTCAACGAAGGATTCCGGCATGCGATGAGTGCCATCGTTGATTCCAATGTCACCACTGTGCTGACCGGGTTATTTCTGTTCCAGTTTGGTACCGGCCCGGTAAGGGGATTCGCAGTGACCCTGATCCTGGGAATTGTCGCGTCCATGATCACTGCCATCTTCGTCACCCGCACGCTGTTCATGCTCTGGCTGAATCGAAAGCCAGCCATGGCCACCCTGAGCATCTGACTATGAGACTCTTCGCCAACGCGAACTACGACTTTCTTGGCCGTCGCCGGATCGCGTACCTGATCACTCTCGCCTTCATAGTACCTGGGCTTCTGGTTGTGGCGCTCAGGGGCGTCAACTACAGCGTCGAGTTTACCGGTGGTACTCTGATGCAGGTGCAAAGCGAGCAGCCGGTCGATGTTGGCGCGGTACGGAGCGCCTTGGCCGCCCGCGGGATCCAGGGTGCCGAGATCCAGATGTTCGGGTCTGATAGGGAGCTGGTGATTCGGGCACGGGTAGCCCAGCAGGGAACTGACGCGGATGACACCCAGTCTACAGCCGGTGCCTTGCGCCAAGCGCTGGATGCGTCCCTCGGCCCGGGTAAATACACAGTCCTTCGCACCGAGGCCGTTGGTCCCAAGGTCGGGGGTGAGCTGCGGCACAAAGCGCTTATGGCCATTCTACTGTCCTTCCTCGCGGTGCTCGCTTACCTGGCGTACCGGTTCGAGTGGCGCTTCGGTGTAGCCGCGGTGATTGCCACGGCGCACGATATCATCGCGAGTATTGCCTTCATCGGCATCGTGCGACTCGAAGTCAGCTTGTTCGTTGTTGCCGGGCTGTTGACGATTCTCGGCTACTCGCTCAACGACACCATTGTGATCTTCGATCGGATCCGGGAAAATCTTCACCTGCGCAAGCGGGACCAGTTCGGGGACATCCTGAACCGCTCCATCAACGAGACGCTGCCGCGCACCGTGTTTACCGGTACGACCGCGCTCGGAAGCCTGTTGGCCCTTGCTATTCTCGGCGGGGAGGTCGTCCGACCCTTCGCCCTGCTCATGTTGTTCGGAGTGATCGTCGGAACATTCTCTTCGGTCTTCATTGCGGCCCCGGCGCTGCTGGAGATAGAAAAGCGATGGCCGGGTCCGGCCGCCCGTGGGCACCTCGCTCCTAAGACACCTGCCGCTCCGACTCGGAAGGCGCAGCCGGTCGGCACGGGGACTGGCGCAGGCGGGCAGCGTCGCTAGGCAAGTCTGGACAGACGAGAAAGTCGTCTCGTCTTGCTGATCGATACTCATTGTCATCTGGCTGACCCTGCCTATGGACACGACCGGGCCGACGTCCTCGAGCGTGCCTGGTCGGCTGGGGTGGCCCGGATTGTGGTGATCGGAGAGTCCCGGACCAGTGCGGAAACCGCGCTAGCACTGGCCGAAGTCGAGCCACGACTGGTTGCCACAGCAGGGGTACACCCACACGATGCCTCCAGTTGGAACCTCGACCTGGAGAGCTGGCTCCGGAATATGCTCCGGGATTCCCGAGTCGTTGCCGTGGGCGAGACCGGCCTCGACTTCCACTACGATCATTCACCGCGCTCCTTGCAGCATCGAGCGTTCGAAGCCCAGCTGAGGTTCGGGGCAGAATTCGCAAAGCCAGTCGTGGTTCATGCCCGAGAGGCCGATGAAGATGTAGCTGGCCTCTTGGCCGCCCATCCCAACGTCACCGCTATCCTGCACTCATTCAGCAGCGGACCTGCGCTCTTGCGAGCCGGGCTGGCTCTCCGCCACTATGTCTCCTTCAGCGGGATGGTCACGTTTAAGAACTGGCATCTCGACGATGCCGTTCGTGAGACGCCACTCGATCGCTTGTTACTGGAGACCGATGGCCCTTACCTGGCTCCAGTGCCGCATCGCGGCAAGCGGAACGAGCCCGGGTTTGTGCGCCACGTTGCCGAGCGGGTAGCAGCCATACGAGGGATGGCGGTTGAGGAACTAATCGATGCTACCGGCGAGAATGCACGGCGAGTCTTTCGATTGTAGAAGAAGCCCCTTTCACTTTTCAGGTTTCACATCTCACATAGAGCCGCCTTCATGACTACGGTTCCCTCGGACATCGCCATCGCGCAGGCGGCAAAGCTTCGGCCCATCGTGGATGTGGCGGCGGATGTGGGCCTCGGGCCGGAGGAGATTCTTCCCTATGGGCGGTACAAGGCAAAAGTCAGTGCTGAGGCCATAGCTCGGCGGAAACCGAAGGGGCGCCTCGTCCTGGTGACCGGGATCAATCCAACGCCGGCCGGAGAGGGGAAGAGCACCGTAACGGTCGGCGTCAGTCAGGCGCTCCGACGGCTGGGACGGAAGGTGGTGGTCTGCATTCGAGAGCCGAGCCTGGGGCCGGTGTTCGGAGTCAAAGGCGGGGCCGCCGGCGGCGGCTATGCCCAGGTCGTTCCCATGGACGAGATCAACCTGCATTTTACCGGCGACTTCCACGCGATCACCTCGGCGCACAATCTGCTGTCCGCCATGCTGGACAATCATCTCCACCAGGGGAATGCCCTGGGGCTCGACCCGCGCCGTATTACCTGGCCTCGCACTCTGGACATGAACGATCGGGCGCTGCGCTCGATGGTGATCAGCCTCGGTGGGATCAACGCAGGCCCAGTGCGCGAAGAACGGTTTGTCATCGTGCCCGGCAGCGAGATCATGGCCATTCTGGCGTTAGCCACCGACCTGGCGGATCTCGAAACGCGGATTGGCCGAATCATCGTAGGCCTTACACGAGAGCGGAAACCCGTCACGGCCGCCGAGCTCAAGGCCGCCGGCGCCATGACTCTCCTGCTCAAAGACGCCATTCTGCCCAACCTGGTGCAGACACTCGAGGGCGGCCCCGCTCTGGTGCACTGTGGGCCCTTTGGCAATATCGCGCACGGCTGCAATTCGATCGTGGCTACCAATCTGGGGCTTTCGCTCGGCGATATTGTGCTCACCGAAGCCGGCTTCGGGGCGGATCTCGGAGCGGAGAAGTTCTTCGATATAAAGGCGCGGTTCGGCAACCTCAAGCCTGAGGTCGCTGTCGTAGTGGCCACGGTACGCGCGCTCAAAATGAACGGCGGTGTCAGGAAGGACGCACTCTCCAAGGAGGACGTCGCCGCACTGAAGCGTGGGATGGTCAACCTGGAGGCGCACGTGAAGAACGTGCAGAAATTCGGCGTGCCGGTGGTGGTGGCACTGAACCGCTTCACCTCCGATACGGACCAGGAGCTCAGGACCGTGCTCGACTGCACCACAAGCTGGGGAGCGCGAGCTGCCTTGAGCGAAGTCTGGGCTCGCGGTGGTGAGGGCGGAGAGGCTGTGGCACGGGAGATCCTGGCGGCGCTGGATGAGAAAAAGGCCGCGTTCAAGCCACTGTACGACGTAGCTCGTCCCATCAAAGAGAAAATCGAGACCATCGCTCGAGAGATTTATGGTGCCGGCGGGGTAGACTACACTGCGGCAGCCGAGAAGAACATTACCCAGTGCGAGTCAATGGGGCTGGGACAAACACCGATCTGTATTGCCAAGACCCAGTATTCCTTTTCAGATGATCCGGCAAAGCTCGGACGTCCCACGGGCTTTCGGCTCACTGTTCGGGACGTATATCCATCGGCAGGTGCAGGGTTCGTCGTAGCGCTCGCTGGGGACATCATGACGATGCCGGGGCTTCCAAAGGTGCCTGCCGCGGAATCGATTCGGGTGCTCCCGGATGGAACCATCGAGGGACTGTTCTGATGCCACTCGACAGCATCTCCACACCTGGTGCGCCCCGGGCTATCGGTCCCTATAGCCAGGCGATTTCGGTCAACGGGTTTGTGTATACGGCTGGTCAGGTGGCGCTCGATCCCGCTACCGGGGAGCTGGTTTCGGGGGGCATCGTCGAGCAGACTACTCGCGCCCTGGAGAATCTGCGCGCGATCCTGGAGGCCTCTGGCACCAGCCTGTCGGAAGTAGTTAAGACGACCGTGTTCCTCGTCGATATGGCAGATTTTGGAGCGATGAACGAGGTCTACGCCCGCGCTTTCGGCAATCACCGGCCGGCGCGATCCACCGTCGCAGTCGCCGCGCTCCCGAGAGGGGCACGAGTGGAGATCGAGGTTATCGCAACAGTGAAGAGCGAAGGGTGACTCTTCACTCTTCACTGTTTACTGTTGGAATCGGGGGCGGATCGGGCCTGGTGGCTCGGCCGGTCTTCAAAACCGCGATGGAGGCGCCTCCGGCGGCTCCGGTGGGTTCGATTCCCACACGCTCCCGCCACCTCCGCCTCAGCTGCTATTCTCTCGCGTCCGGTTTCTTGCTGCTGGTCCATCACGCTCCGAGGCTTTCCGCGCAAGAGGTGCCCGCAGCCCGTCCCGCCGCGGAGGCTGATACCACCGGTCGCGAATACATCAGCCCCATGAATGCCCTCTGGCGGTCCCTCTTGGTTCCTGGCTGGGGGCAGGCGCGACTCAACCGGAAACTCGCCACGGGGCTGTTTGTTGCCTGGGAAGGGGTCACGCTGGGAATGAGCCTCAAGACCAGGCGGGAGCTGCGCTATCTACGCCGGACCAATTCCGGCCGCGCCGATAGCAAGCGCCAGGAACACGAGGATTGGGTCGTGCTGCTGGCCTTCAATCACCTCTTTGCCGGCCTCGAGGCCTACGTTTCCGCCCATCTGGCCGACTTCCCCGGCGATCTCCGCCTGGAGGCTCTGCCAGAGGGTGTTGGAGCTGCCGTGTCGATCCCCATTCGCATCCAATGAGTGGCGCACCCGTCGGCATCTTCGATTCGGGGATTGGAGGCCTGACCGTCGCACGCGCTATCTACGAACGCCTCCCGCAGGAATCGACTATTTACTTCGGTGACACTGCTCGGGTGCCGTACGGCCCCAAGTCTCCAGAGACCGTGACCCGCTACAGTCTCGAGATACTGCACTGGCTGCTCGGCCAAGGAGTCAAAGCCGTTGTCGTCGCATGCAACACCAGCACCGCCCACGCACTTCGTGCCCTCCAGAAGGCGACTCCGGTACCGGTGCTCGGGGTGATCAAGCCTGGGGCTCGAGCGGCCATTGCTGCCGGAGGGGGAGGACCCATTGGAGTGATCGGCACCGCCGGGACGATTGCGAGCGGCGCTTACAATCGCGCGATCCAGGCATTGGCTCCCGGCCTCCCAGTCATCCAGCGCGCCTGCCCGCTCTTTGTTCCGCTAGTCGAGGAGGGATGGTTCGAACATCCGGCCACTGAGATGGTCGCGGTCGATTATTTGCGGGAGTTGCGCGAGGCGTGCATTCGATCACTGGTGTTGGGTTGCACTCACTACCCGCTGCTCAAGCCACTGCTCCAGCGAGTAATGGGTCCGGAGGTCAAGCTCATCGACAGCGGAGAAGCGACGGCAGCCGCGCTCGAGACGATTTTGGCGGAGAAGTCTCTAGCAGCACCTCCGTCGGCCGAAGGTTGTCACCGCTTTATTGTGAGCGATGACGAGGCGAGATTCCGGCAGGTGGGATCGCGGTTTATCGGAGAGCGGCTGGACAAGGCGGAAGTAGTTCCGCTGGGATAGCGGGAAGTGAAAGGCTTCCTCTTCTTTACTTTTAATTCGTACTCGGCTTAAACGTGCAGAGCTGGGCGCCAGTCTCGGTTGCGATAGCATAGCGGAATCCATCGAACCAGGCGCCCGGATTCAGGTACTGTCGTCCGGCGGCCGGCTCCTCGAGCACTGCACGGTGCGTGTGGCCCATGACCAGAAGCCCCACGCTCGTGTCGACGGCCAACAAGCGCTCGGCCCACTCACGCTGTCGTGCCGCAGCCCGCGTCAACTTCGCTTCATCCACCGTGTGATCTCCGAGGACAGGGCTCAGGAGGTCCACCATTCGAAGCCCGAAGTCGGGATGCAAGACCCGGTAGACGGCTGCCGTGATGGGATGTTGAATGACCCGATGAATCAGCTTGGCTTGCCACCGCGGTTCGGCGAGGCCATCGCCGGTCACCGCGGTAACCGTGCGGCTCCCGATGTTGAACGTTGCGCGGTAGGGACTAAACGATACGCCGAGGTCGCGTTCCCAAAAGTCGCGATCCCAGCGGTCGTGATTGCCGCCAACCATGACGATCGGCAGCTGCCGACGAAGGCGGGCCAGTGCGGCGGCTACATGGAAGCCACGCCGTGGAATAACTCGCGAATACGTGAACCAGAAATCGAACAAGTCGCCGTTGATCAGCAGGCAGTCACCGAGGGAGGGCACCGCGTCGAGGAAGTCGAGCAATGCCGCCTCGATACCAGGCGGTGCCACTCCAAGGTGGGCATCGGAGACGATCACAAGGGTGCGGCCAAGCACGGCGCCAAAGATGGATAGCCGATTCGGCGCGTGCAACGGCGGCGCGCGTCGGCCGTGTCATCACCGGGCACCCGAACGTCTACTTGCTGAGGCTGGGTGCCGCAGCTGAGCTCATCCATCTCAGAGACCCTCGTCCGGGTCAACTACTCCGAGACCGACCAGATGGGTGTGGTGTATCACGCGCGTTATCTGGTCTGGCTGGACGTCGCCCGTTGCGACTACCTGCGCCAGTCCGGTATGACTTACCGCGAGTTGGAGGACGCAGGACTTCGGCTGGCCGTGAGTGAAGTGGTCGTTCGGTACCGGCAGCCGGCTCGCTACGATGATCTGGTGCGTGTCCGCTGCTGGGTCCGCGACGTGGCCTCTCGGCGGGTAGAGTTTGGATACGCAGTGGAGCACGCTGATGATGGGCGTCTACTCGCCACCGCATCGACCAGCCTTCTGGCACTCGACCCGGCCATGACGCTGACCCGCCTTCCGGACGCAGTCCGGCAGGCCCTGCACTCGATACCCGATCCAATCAGACTGGCATGATGAAACAGTTCGGGCACGCCCTCTGCTGGGCCGTCCTTCTCCACCCCACGTTTGCCCACGCTCAGGAAGAGGCGGTAGTGGAGCAGTTGGCACCTGTGCTTGCTGCCGAAGATGCCCGTCGTTGGGAGCCGGAGCTCTTTCAACGAGCGTTATTTGCCGCCGATTCCATGGTTCGTCGTACCGCGGCACTCGCAGCTGGCCGAATCGGTGACTTTCGCGCCACTCCCCAGTTGCTCCAACTGCTGGATCAGCCGGACTCCACCGTGCGAGTGATGGCGGCGTTCGCGCTCGGACTTCTGGGAGACTCCGCAGCAATCGAGCCTCTGATCCAGCGACTGACGGGCCTGCCGCCCCTGGATACCGCGACTGCAGCTGAAGCGGTTACCGCGATTGCGAAGCTTGGCGGTCGACGAAGCGGCGAGTTTTTTGCTTCAGTCCTGGGCGGTAAGGTCGCCTTATCGCAGGTTGATCCTGCGCCGGCACTCGGTCAGATGCTGTTGGAGAGCTGGCGGCTGGGCCCCGCCGCACCGACAGATGCGCTGCTGCGATTTGCCGAAGATACTGCGCCAGTGGTCCGCTGGCGCACTTTGTACTCGCTTGCACGCTTGAAGGCACCCGGCGCAGCCAACTATCTCATCGCAGGCCTCCGCTCCGATGACGCCTCCGCCAGGGCGATTGCTGCCCGGGCCTTGACCCGGGACTATGCCATAGCTGCCCGAGTGGCACCCGGATCAGTCGCCGGTCTCCTGGGGAGGGCCATCGATGACAACGACGCCGGGGTGCGAGTCAATGCGCTGCGAGCTCTGGGCACCTATCGCGACTCCAGTCAGGTTCCGGCAATCGCCTCCAAGCTCGATGATGCTGATCCGAACGTTCGGGTACAGGCGGCCGCCAGTCTGGGCGAGGTGCGAAGTGCTGCCGCAGTCCCCGCTCTCCAACGAGCGCTTGACGGACAGGGAAACTTTGCCGTCCAGCGAGAGGCACTTCTGGGGCTGGCTCGGGTAAGTTCGCCAGCTTTCAAAGCTGCTGCTGCCCGCTGGCGTAGCAGCAGCGACTGGCGTGAGCGCGCTATTGCAGCGGAAGGTTGGGCTCTGGCCGGGGCTGCGGGACCGGCCTGGTTTTTGTCGGACGCGGACAGCCGCGTAGTTGCTGCCGGGCTTCAGTCGTGGGTAGAAGTCCGCTCCTCCCCGGCAGCGGCCCTGATCGCTGCGGCCCGCAACCTGCTCACCCATCCCGATGCAGCTGTCCGGAGCGTCGCTGCGGATGTACTGAGTAAGAGACCCCAGGCCGGGGATTTGCCAGGCTTGGTGCGGATGTATCAACGATCGTTGCGTGATTCGTTTCCCGATGCGTCGCTCGCGGCACTATCGGCGATTGTCGCAATAGCCGGCACTGGCAACGCCGCCAAGGCCCGGGTGGATCGGGAGTTCTTGGGCACCGTATCACGCCCCGCCAACTATCTCCTCCGGCGCTGGGCAGAAGAGCACTGGCCTGCGGCGGCAGCACACTGGGGCCCTGCGTACCCAATAGCGACCGAGCGCACTCTCCAGGACTATCGCGAGCTCGCGAGGCAGTTTCTGCTGGCTCCCGACTCCGTCGCTCGGCCGCACGTCTTTGTGGAAGTCGAGCAGCGGGGAGCGTTAGAGCTGGAGCTGTTCGGGCCGGAAGCGCCCCTTACTGTCGCCAACTTCCTCCAGCTGGTCGACCGTCGCTTTTTCGACGGGCACCGATGGCACCGTGTCGTCCCCAACTTCGTCGTGCAGGATGGAGACCCGAGGGGAGATGGCTACGGAGGGCCAGGAGGCGCAATTCGGGATGAGATCAACCGGCATCGCTACGGTGCTAAACCGATGCTGGGCATGGCCCTGTCAGGACCTGATACGGGATCCAGTCAATGGTTTATCACCCTGTCGTCTCAGCCCCATCTGGATGGCACCTACACCATTTTCGGCAGGGTGGTAAACAACGTTGGTACCCTTACCCGCATCACACAGGGCGATGTGATTCGGAGGGTTAGAAGATGACTGAGAGGACGGAGGAGACCGCAATGTGGGAGCATACACTGACGAGCATACATCGGTCCCTACGGGGAGCGGCTCTGGCCCATTGGCGGTTAAGACTGGTCAAGTATCTCTTCGTCCTCTCCGCCGTTTCCGTACTCTCCGTCCTCTCCGTCCCCTTGCACGCCCAGTTCTTTGCCTTCGGCCAGAACAAGATTCAGTATCGCAAGCTCGATTGGCGGATTATCCGGGGGCCCCACGTAGATCTTTACTACTATCCGGCCGAGGCCGAGCTGGCGTCGGCTGCCCTCGCCTACGCCGAGGCCAGCTATGATACGCTCTCGATCCAGTTCGGCCACGATGTCGCCGCCCGCATTCCGCTGATCCTGTACGCCTCTCACACAGATTTCGAGCAGACCAACATTCTTCCGTTCACACCGCCCGAAGGTTTGCTCGGCGCTACCGATTTCCTCAAACGTCGTGTGGCGCTGCCGTTCCGCGGCAGTTTTGCCGAGTTTCGGCACACGCTTCGTCACGAGATGGTACATGTGTTCCAGCTCGACCTTCAATCGGAGAGCTACTACCAGGCACCCCGATCACGGCGGTTCGCCCTTCCGCTGTGGTGGAGTGAAGGATTAGCCGAGCTCTGGTCCGGCGGTGAGGATGCTCGCGATTATATGGTCCTGCGCGAGCTGACGCTCAGTGGTCGTCTCCCTCCCCTTCGCCAGCTCACGTACGTCACCGGCGGTATCGTGTATCCGCTGGGCGGCAGGATTCACCGCTGGCTGGCCGATACCTACGGCGACTGGCGAGCCGCATTGATGTACAAGGAGCTCAACCGGTACGACACCTTCGAGGACGCCATCTACGCGACCTACGGGCGGTCGCTGGCGCAGCTGAGCGAAGAATTCCAACTCGCTATGAAGCGGGAGTTCTATCCCTCGGTCGACAGCCTCGCGCCGTTGGCCGTACTGGGACATGAAATCACCCGGCAGGCGATCAAACCAGCATACCTGCCGGACACGCTGCGGGAGCAATCCGGAGAAGTCGTCTACCTGTCTCCCGCCACCGGCTACCTCACCGTCTATCGTAAGCCACTGGATGGCCGTGGCCGCCCTCGCAAGGTTGTCACCGCCGGCCGCTCTGCGGACATCGAGGCGTTTCATCCCTTCGACTCCCGTATGGATGCATCTCGTCCCGGCTATCTCCTGTTTACGGCTCGTTATGGAGACCGGGACGCACTGGTCGTGTGGGATCTCGAGAGAGAGAAGATGGCCGGCCGTTACCAATTCGATCGGCTGGTCTCGATCCTCTCTCCCATGTGGATGCCCGATGGCAAGAGTATCGTCTTCAGCGGCTTGTCGGAGAGTGGGATCTCCGATCTGTATCGAGTGCGGCTTCCGGAAGGAACGCTCGAATCTCTCACCCGCGACCATTATCAGGATCTCGACCCCAGCCCCACTCCGGATGGGCGCCGGCTGGTGTTTGCATCAGATCGGACCGCGGGAGGAATGGAAGGAGCGGTCAACCTCTTCATCCTCCACCTGACCGACTGGTCGGTCACGCAGGTCACCCGTGGCGAGTGGGTCGACGAGGCTCCCACCTGGGGATCCGATGGCAGGATCTACTTCACCTCGGACCGGGACGGCGTGCTGAATGTGTTCTCTACTGACAGCCTGGGAAATGGCCGCCGGGAGACCTCCGCATGGAGCGGTGCCTTCGATGCGGTGCCATTGCCCGACAGCAGTGGCCTGCTGGTAGGAGGGTTCCACGATCTCAGCTGGAATCTGTACCGGTATCCGGTCGATTCCACCGCCCAGAAGGATCGCTTCGCTCTCACTCCGGGCCCCGAGGCAGGACAGTGGGCTTGGTCAAGCAGCCGTCCTGCCAAAGGAACTCTGGCCGGTGAACCGTATCGGCGTCGGCTCACGCTGGATATAGCAGCCGGAGAGGCGGTGTTCGTACCGGGATACGGAGGTGCGCAAGGCATCGCGTTCCTGATGAGTGATCTCCTGGGCGACAACCTGCTGTTTGGTTCCGTCGGGTCATTCCAGGGCCGGCGTCTCGGCAGCCTGCTGGAGAACATCAGCGCCACCGCCATCTACGTGAACCGGGAGCGCCGTCTGAATTGGGGCGTCGGCGCATTCCGGACCAAGAGCCGGAACTTCGAAGGCGATCTCACCGAGGCTTATGTCGAGTCGGCGGCCGGCGTCATCGGGCTGCTGCGGTATCCCCTCAGCAGGTTCAGCCGGATCGAAGGAACTGCGGTCGCAGAATACTCGGACCGGGTGGACTTTACATTGCCGGTTGACCAGCCCCGTCGAATCGGATGGATTGCATCCCACTATCTCAGTTTCGTTCACGACAATGCGCTCTGGATCCCGTCGGGGCCTATTGACGGAAGACGCTTCAGCTTTACGGCCGGTATCTCGAGCGACTTCAAGAACAGCCGGTTCGATAGCTACCTGCTCAGCGGTGATTGGCGGAGATACTTCCGGCTTGGCAACCGCAGTACCTATGCAGTACGCGCCTATGGGTTTTACAGCGGTGGCGACCGCCCGCGGCGGACGAATATTGGTGGCACGTTGGGGCTCAGAGGGTATCCCGAGTTCGGGTACATCGTGGGGACTCGGGCCTACATGCTGAACCAGGAGGTGAGATTCCCACTGTTGACGCGGCTCACATTGGGTACCCCGGTCGGCGAAATCAATTTCCCTGAAATTCAGGGTGCACTGTTCGCGGATGTTGGAAAGGCGCTGCTGCACCGCGACTCCGATCGTGCCCTCCTGGGGAGTTACGGGCTAAGCTTCCGACTCGCCGTCGCCCCGTTGGCGGTGCTTCGTCTCGATGTGGGCTGGCGATTCAGCGATCGGCAGTTTCAGGGATATAGCCTGGATAGGAATCAGCTCGACAGCGATTTCGTGCATTTCTTCTTTGGCTATAACTATTGATGGGACAATGTCTTCGGCTTGACCGCCCTGCCTGGCTGGTCTATCTTGGCCTGGTCGCGGGGGGGTGTCGAAGCGAGCCCGGATCCCTGGTTCCTAAGGGAACGCAGCCCATAAGCGAAAAAACGGTTGACGCCTGGGTTTCGTCCACTCTCCCTTCAGATCACCAGTTGTACCGCTTCAAGTGGCTGCTTCGTGACGAACGCGGAAGCGCCGGTGGCAGGGGAAGCGTTAGGGTAGCTCCCCCTGATTCCTTGCGCTTCGATGTGGCGGGCCCATTCGGGAGCGGCACCGCCTCCGCCGTTGTCGTGGGAGACACGGCCTTGTGGACGGACCCGGCCGATGCGATCTCCCGGTTGGTGCCAAACTTTCCGCTTATGTGGGCCATGATGGGCATTGCCCGCGGCCCCGATCAAGACGTAGCACTGCACGGGCTGACCCATAACTCAACACGCGCGTGGCAGTATGCGGGCGCTGCTGACACCGTTGAGTACGCCCTCACCAGTGGAGATTCGGGACGCTTGATCGCCGAAGTTCGTCAATCCGGCAAGCTGGTCGGTCGCGCCGAGACCACATTGGCATCCGATGGAACTCCGCTCAAGGCACGGCTGACCGTCCCGAGTGCGCCCGCCCAGCTCGACCTGACATTCCTCTCCACGGCACGGGATACCTTTGCGCCTGATATCTGGCTACCTCGCCATCCTTAGTGCGCTGGGGCTGACCGGGTGCCTGTATGGCTTTGCCGGCGGAGGACTCCCACCGGCCATCAAAACAGTTGCAGTGCTGCCGTTCGACAATCAGACGCCGGAGCCAACACTGACTCAGGAGATCTCACGGGCAGTTCGGGAGGCCGTCGAGTCCCGCCTGGGCCTCCGCCAATCGGCAGAGCAACAAGCCGACGCAGTGGTGCGGGGATCTATCACTCGGTACGAGCCGGACCTGCCAGTGGCCTATACAGGGGGTGACAGCGTTGTCACCGTCACTCGGCGCGAAGTACAGATCACAGTTTCCGTGGAGATCCTGGACCAGCGCCAGGGAAAGCCGCTCTGGCAAAGGAATGGTCTCACTGTGCGCGGTGCCTACGAATCGGGTAACGAGCGCGAGGGACGCGAGAGGGCGCTCGATCAACTGGTGGTGAACATCGTGGAGGGCGCCCAGTCACAATGGTGAGCTGGCGAGGACGCTCGCGTCGCGGCAGCAGCGGCGTTGGTTGTCTTCTCTCGTTCCTCTTGTTTGCGGCAGCCCTCTATTACGGTGTGAATATTGGCCAGGTGTACCTGCGATACTACCAGCTGATCGAGGGCATGCGCTCTCAGGCACGCTTGGCTCCGAGCCTGCAGGATGACGTGATCTACCGCCGGCTTCGCGCGCAGGCGGACTCATTGTTTCCCGGTACCGGCCCCGAGTTCAAGATCACTCGCGGCGGCCAGCCGAGACGTATTGTTATCGAGTCCCAGTATACCGACCAGGTCGATCTCCCTCTTTTCAAGCACACGTTCGTGATGCGGCCCCGTGCCGAGGCACCTCTGTAGCCCGTGCACGAGATCTCCATTCCGAATCTCTTACTGACGCTGGCGGCAGTGCTGATTGCCGCCAAGTTGCTGGGAGAGCTCGCCGAGCGAATCGATCAGCCGGCGGTGTTGGGAGAGCTCGTGGCCGGAGTGCTTCTCGGTGGCAGTGTGCTGGGTATCGTCCCCACTGAGGGTCCAGCGGCCGAAGTGGTCCATGTCTTCGCCGAGCTGGGTGTTGTGCTCCTGCTGTTCGAAATCGGTCTCGAGACCGATCTCAGAGAACTGTTCCGGGTGGGCGCGGCTTCGCTCTCGGTCGCGACAGTCGGTGTTGTTTTACCCTTTGCACTCGGGTTTGGCTACTGGGCCTACTTCCCTCACGCCGGCGCCGCCGCCAATGCCGATCTCACCATGACGGCGATCTTTGTAGGTGCCACCCTCACGGCTACGTCGGTAGGTATTACTGCCCGAGTGCTCTCCGATCTTCATAGAATGAACTCTCCCGAGGCTAGGATCATCATCGGAGCGGCGGTGATTGATGATGTGCTTGGCCTCGTCATTCTGACCGTTGTGTCCGGCCTCGCGGCTGGGAGCGAGCTCGCCCCGCTAGGAGTGATGCGCATTTTCGCTGTCGGAGTGGGATTTCTCGTGGTGGCGGTCCTGGTCGGCCGGTACGTGGCGCCACGGCTGTTTGACTTGGTGGTGCGGATGAGGGTGCGCTACGTTCTTCTCGTATTTGCGATTGCCTTCATGTTGGCGCTGTCGGCAGCGGCGGCACTCGCAGGATCCGCCATGATCATTGGCGCCTTCGCGGCCGGTCTCATCCTCTCCGGCACGAATCAGTTCGATACCATTGAGCGGGAGGTTCGGCCGGTCGCATCCATCTTTGCGCCAGTCTTCTTCGTGAGCGTCGGCGCCTCAGTGAATCTTCGCCTGTTGGACCCCAGCCAGGAGGGTGCTGCCGGAGTCCTGGGAATGGCAGCCGTGCTTACGATCCTCGCGATCGTGGGGAAGCTCGCCGCAGGCTGGGCGGCTCCCTGGATCCGGTTCCGGCGTTTGGTGGTGGGCGTTGGGATGGTACCCCGAGGTGAGGTGGGTTTGATCTTCGCAGACATAGGCCGGCGGGCGGGTATTCTGAGTGAGGCCGTTTTCGGTGCCATTCTGCTCATGGTTATGGCGACCACCTTTGTTGCGCCGCCCGGTCTTAAGGCACTTTTTCGGTCACGCACCGAGGGGCAGGAAGGATGATCACTACTGCTTCCAAGGTGCGCCCCCTGGCGGACGCTGTCGGCTGGCGACGGCAGCAGTCCGGGGCGGTCGTCTTCACTAATGGGGTTTTTGATCTGATCCATCCCGGTCATGTAGAGCTGCTGGAATGTGCCCGTCGCGAAGGTGACGCGCTGATCGTTGGCGTCAACAGCGATGCGTCTGCCCGCGGGCTCGAGAAAGGCCGCGGCCGGCCGATCAATGGAGAGGCTGCCCGGGCACGAGTGTTGGCGGGTTTTGCCGCGGTGGACTGCGTTGTGCTGTTCGAAGAGGCCACACCGCTCGATCTGATCAGAATGCTCGAACCCGACGTCCTGGTGAAGGGCAGTGACTATGAGCGACACGCAATCGTCGGGGCCGATCTGGTCGAAGCGACGGGCGGCAGGGTTGTCCGGGTGCCGCTGGTGAGCGGATTCTCGACCTCCTCTATCGTGGAGCGGCTGCGTGCCTCGACCTGACGGCCGGCTGGCCCACCAGCTCCGGCCGCTTGTGCTGGAGCGGCGGGCGAACCCCTACGCCGAAGGAAGTTGTCTGATTCGCATGGGCGGAACCCTGGTCCATTGCACGGCGAGTGTGGAAGCTGGAGTTCCGGGTTTCAAGAAAGGGTCGGGCGAGGGTTGGGTCACGGCGGAATACGCGATGCTTCCACGGGCCACGGTCGAACGCACTGCCAGGGAGCGCACCGGTGCCGGCGGCCGGACCCAGGAGATTCAGCGACTTATCGGTCGTTCCCTCCGTGCGGCAATGGCCACCATGGCGTTCGGTGAGTTTACCATCCGCATCGACTGTGACGTCCTGCAGGCGGATGGCGGGACTCGGACCGCTGCGATCACCGGCGGCTGCATTGCCCTCGCGGACGCCTGTGCCTGGTTGGCTGAGCGAACGGGTCAGTCTTCTCCCTTCGGCCGGCTGGTTGCGGCAGTCTCTGTTGGAGTTGTTGACGGCGAAGTTCGCCTGGATCTCGCATACGCCGAAGATCGGGACGCCGGTGTCGACGCCAATATCGTGATGATCGAGCCCGGGGAGTTCGTCGAGGTGCAGGGCACCGGCGAGCACGCCACGTTCACTCGCGATCAATTGGAAGGACTGCTGAATCTGGCGGAACGGGGGCTTGCCGATCTTTTTCGGGCGCAGCGCGAGGTGCTCAGCGGGTGAGGATCCTCGCAGCCACGCGAAGCAGCGGCAAGCAAGTCGAAATTCGCCGAATCATGGCTCCTGCCGGACTGGATGTGGTGTTTCCTGATGACCTTGGCCTGTGGGAGACATCTGCCGAGGACGCGCTCGAGCTGGAGGAGAGCTTCGAGGCCATCGCACGGCGCAAGGCGGAGCACTTCGCGCGACTCAGCTCACTTCCTACGTTCGCCGACGACTCCGGCCTGGAGGTGCTGTCACTGGGCGGCGCACCGGGTGTACGCTCGAAGCGCTGGGCGGGAGCAACGGGGCCCCCGGCCGTTGTTGATGCCGCGAACAATGCCGAGCTCCTGCGACGGCTCGCCGGCGCTCCCGAGCGTATGCGCGTGGCGAGGTATCGCTGCGTGCTGGTGTACCTGTCGAAATCGGGGGCGGTGCCGACGGTGTGTCAGGGAGACTGCACGGGCAGGATACTGGAGTCGCCGCGCGGGAGCGGAGGCTTTGGCTACGACCCTCTCTTCTTCAGCGATGAGCTCGGCAAAACCTTCGGTGAGGCCACTGCGGAGGAGAAAGACCGGGTGAGTCACCGGGGCAGGGCGCTACGTGCTCTGCTGCAAGCCTTGCAAGTGAAAAGTGAATCATGAAGGGTGAAACGCGGCTGCGGCCTCACTGTCGCCTTATTTCTTTTTCCCTTCATTTTTC
>DATADG010000301.1:0-11111 GCA_036258655.1 Gemmatimonadales bacterium
GATGATACCGGAACACCGATCGAAAGTCCCAGCGACCTGTTCTGGCGGGTGGCACGAACGGTGGCCGAGGCCGACCTCGGCTACGGCTCCTCAACTGCCGCAGCCGAGCAGGTCGCCGCTGAGTTTTATGGCTTGATGGCCGATCGCCTGTTCGTGCCGAACTCGCCCACGCTCATGAACGCTGGCCGGCCCCTGGGCCAGCTTTCCGCTTGCTTTGTTCTCCCGGTGGACGACGCGCTCTCCAATGGTAAGAGCGGTATCTACGACACGCTTCGCGCCATGGCCCTGGTTCATCAATCGGGCGGCGGCACCGGATTCAGCTTCTCCCGACTGCGTCCCAAGAACGACATCGTGCGTTCCACCATGGGCGTGGCCTCCGGGCCGGTCTCGTTTATGAGCCTGTTCGATGCGTCGACCGATGTCGTCAAGCAGGGTGGCACCCGGCGAGGTGCCAATATGGGCATCCTTCGGGTCGATCACCCCGATATCCTGGAGTTCATCACCTGCAAGGATGACACGACCAAGATCACCAACTTCAACATCTCGGTTGCGGTGACCGATGCCTTCATGGCTGCCGTCGAGGCCGATCAGCCCTATGACCTCGTCCATCCCAAGACCGGCCAGGTCACCGGGCAGCTCCAGGCGCGCGAGGTGTGGCGGCTGATCATTCATGGCGCATGGAAAACCGGTGAGCCGGGCGTCTTCTTCGTGGACAAGGCCAACTACTACAATCCGGTTCCCCACCTCGGCGCCTACGAGGCCACCAATCCCTGCGGGGAGCAGCCGCTCCTGCCCTACGACGTGTGCAACCTCGGCTCGATCAATCTGGGCGCGTTTGTTCGAAAGGGCGGGAAGGACGGGAAAGGCGGGAAAGACGGGAACGACAGCTGGATCGATTGGGACGCGCTTCGAAAGGTGGTGCATCTCTCGACTCATTTTCTCGAGAATGTCATCGACGCAAACCAGTACCCGCTGCCCGAGATCACTGAGCTGGCGCAGCGTATCCGGCGCATCGGACTGGGGGTCATGGGACTGGCCGACGTGTTTGTCAAACTGGGTGTTCCCTATGATTCTGAGGAGGGCGTAGCCCTCGGCAGGCGCATTCAGCAGTTTGTCGACGAAGAGGCGAAGGTGGAGTCGGAGCGCCTGGCTGTGAAGCGTGGCCCGTTCCCGGAGTGGGAGCGGAGTATCTGGGGACCGGATGAGACCTGTGCCCGGAATGCGGCGGGTGAGCGGATCCGGCCTATGCGGCGTCTCCGCAACTGTAACGTGACCACCGTCGCACCGACGGGAACGATTTCGATCATAGCTGGCTGCAGCTCCGGAATCGAGCCGCTCTTCGCCGTGGCGTTCATGCGAAACCAGGCTGGCGTCCTCATGCCGGACGTCAACGAGGACTTTGTCGCCACCGCAAAAGCCGAAGGGTGGTATTCAGACGAGCTGATGCAGCAGATAGCCGAAGCGGGACACATCCAGTTCCCCGAAGTGCCAACCAGGTGGCAGCGTGTCTTCGTGACAGCCAACGCGATCAAGCCCGAGTGGCATATCCGAATGCAGGCGGCCTTTCAGGAGTTCAACGACAGCGCCATATCGAAGACCTGCAACTTCGCCCATGACGCGACCGAGGAGTACGTCGAGGAGATCTACCGGTTGGCATACCGGCTCAACTGCAAGGGCGTGACGGTCTATCGCGACGGTAGTCGGGATATGCAGGTCCTTTCGACGGGATCGACAGCCAAGAAGGTGACGGAGCAGGTTGGAAAGAGTCATACGGCCGACCTCCTCGGTGAGATCGCAGAGTTGCGAGCCGAGAACGAACGGTTGCAACGCCTGGTGCATGAGCTCGAATCGGAGAATCTGCAGCGCCGACAAAAGCGCTCCCGGCCCGAGGTGTTGCGGGGCACTACTCGCAGGGTGGAGACTCCATTGGGAACCCTGTACGTCACCATTACTGAAGATGACAGGGGGCAGCCATTCGAAGTCTTTATGACCCTGGGGAAGGCCGGCGGAGCTTTGATGGCCGATGTCGAGGCACTGGGGCGGCTGATCAGTCTGGCGCTTCGGTCGGGAATTCCGATCAAGGAGATCTACCGGCAACTCCGAGGCATCAGTTCCGACCGGGTGATCGGTCTAGGACCCAACAAGATCCTGTCGGTGCCCGATGCTGTCGGCATTGCGATAGAGCGGTGGATGCAGGAGAAGCAAGGCATTCAACAGGAGCTGCTGCCCAATGCGCCCGGTGCTGCTGGGCCGTCGGAGGTCGCGCCCGTGGTCGCTCCGCCGGTTTCCCAGACAGGGGGCCGAGGGGAACAGATGATCTTCGGTGGTATGCAGGAGATGTTGTCCGGAGCGTGTCCCGACTGCGGCTCTCAGCTCGAGTTTGCGGAGGGCTGCATGAAGTGCCACGTGTGCGGCTTCAGCGAGTGCGGATGATCGTGGACGTCCGTAGATAGCTGAACACCAAGGCACACGACAGCGCCCGTCGGTGAGAAGCCGGCGGGCGTTCGTGCAGATATACTCGTGATCTTCCTTTCGAAATGGAGGAGGCAATTCAGGATTGGAAGGTGGAGCTGCGTGGCCTGGCCCGTTCGGTGGAACAACGCATCCGGCGTGAGCTTGGCTCACTCCAGGGCATGCTGGACCGAGACCGGGACCCCTACCACATCGCGCCGTACCGGGGGTACGGGCGAGCCGGCAGGGTCCTGGTGCTGGGACGCGTTCTTCAGAACGAACGTTTGCTGCCCGCCGATCCCCGCCACTCGAAGGTTTTCAACCTTCTTGCCATGATCAAGCGACTCGAGAGTGATCCGCTGCCGCTGGCACGAGTACGGGCCAAACTGCCTGGCGGCGATCGCGAGCTCGTGGCTGATGACGAGGGGTTCATCCGCGCCTGGCTGGAGCTGAAGTTTGAGGCGACCGGGTGGAATGCCGTCCCCCTGGAGCTCGCACATCCGGAGCACCATGCTCCAATCGTCAAGGCCCCAGTTCTTACACCGCTCCTATCGTCGTCGTACGGCGTGATCAGCGACATGGATGATACTGTACTCCAGTCAGAAGTAACCAACTTCATCCGTGCCGCAGGGATGGTCCTCCTGGAAAACGCGCGGACTCGCTTACCGTTCGCGGGCGTGGCGGCATTCTACCGGGCACTGGAGCAGGGCTCGTCCGGCATTGCCGGTAATCCCATATTCTACGTATCCAGCAGTCCCTGGAATCTCTACGATGTGATCGCAGATTTCCTGGAGGCTCAGGAGATACCAATCGGACCGGTTCTCTTGCGTGATTGGGATTTGCGTCCGTCGTTACTTCGGAACATGGCGCACAAGACGCAGCTCATTGCTGACATCCTGAACACCTTCACCTCGATGCCGTTCATACTGATAGGGGACAGCACCCAAGAGGATCCGGAGATCTACACTGAGATTGTCTCTGCACATCCAGGGCGGATCTTGGCAGTGTACATTCGAAACGTACGCCCGCATCCGGAGCGGTCTGCCGTCGTGCAGGAACTGGCCAGGCGGGTGGCGCAAACAGGGTCGGCACTGGTGCTGGCGGACGACACCTTGACCATTGCCTCGCACGCCGCGGCGCATGGCTGGATCCGGGCGGAAGCATTGCCTTCAATACGCCAGGAGAAGCAAGCCGATGAAGGAGATGGATCCAAAGCACCCGCGCCTGGAGTTAAGCTGAGCGAACCCACTCCTACCGTCGTAGTGGACCCGGATGTTGACACGTCGGACCTGGAATAGATCGTCTGCGCCGCAAGTCTCCGCTCCCATCGGGGATGTACCGAGGTCACGCCCAGCAACTCTGGACGCCATGGGCCGGCCGGCACCATAATGAAGATCACCGGTAAGCCCTTTTACGGTTCGGAAGAGAGGATGACATGTCGCCAGATCAGCAGGGAGGAGCACTCAAGCCGATTACGCCGGCGCGCGTGGCCGAAGAGCTCAAAAAGCTCAGCAGCCAGCGCAAGGAAGGAAAGCTGGAGCCGGATGAGTACGAGCATCGTTTTTCTCGGATGATCAGCGAGTTACGCGAGCGGCGGATCGATGGAACCAGAGCCGAAATTCTCGGTACCCTTACGCCGCTCAGAGACCAGGGCATTATCACCGCTAACGATTGGCAGCGCCTGACCAGACAACTAGGTCTGGCGTGATCCTGGCACCGTTGGAAATGTCCGTTCCCGCGGGGGACGGGCTGATCCTGAAGGGAACACTGACCTACCCGAAAAGGACCTCGGGTGCCGGGTTTCCACTCGCCGTTTTGGCCCACCAGTACCCCTCCACTCGAGACAGCTACAGTCCCCTGGTGGCGGACCTCGCGGACCGGGGAGTGGCCACACTGGCCTTCGACCAGCGGGGCCATGGTGCATCCATCGTTTCGCCGGACGGGCCGAAAGTCATCGATACGCCGGAAGGCTTGACGCTCGAGGCGTTCGGCAAGGCGTTCACCAGTAGCGCCGCGAAGGTTGGGTTCTCCAGGATCGATAACGACATCCTGCGAGTGGCATCCTGGGGAGCGAGCCAGAACTTCATCGACGCCCAACAGCTTGCCCTCGTAGGCGCGAGCATTGGCGGCAGTGGCGTCCTCCTGGCCGCAGGGAGCATTCCTGATGTGCGGGCCATCGTAACGGTGGGTGCCGCCGGCGCACCGGCGATCGGCCCCGATGCAGCAGGGCGGATTCGCAGCGTGCTCGAACGGCTGAAGACTCCCTGCTTCCTCGCTTCCTCACGAGACGACCCGTTCGCCGGCGGCGATAATGTCACCAACTGGAGTCGCGGCCTCTCCCACGTAACCGGACGCATCATTCCCGGCTCGGCGCACGCGATGGCCATCTACTTCGACATACGGGAAGAACTGCTTCGATTTCTCGATCAATCTCTGGCACGGCAGTGATCCCTCGCCGGGCGCTTGGAGTGGACGCGCCACAGGTGTCCGCCGTGGGCTATGGCGGCATGCATCTATCTATCAAGGACCGGCCCCCGGAGGAGCAGGGAATTCGCGTCATTCAGGCAGCAGTCGATGCCGGCGTGACGTTCATCGACACTGCCGATGTGTATTGCCTGGATGACGAGGATCTCGGGCACAACGAGCGACTCATTGCCCGGGCCCTCAAGGGGAGGTCTCGGGGCCGGGAAGAGGTGTACGTGGGGACGAAAGGCGGCATGCGGCGACCGCAGGGTCGCTGGGAGATAGATGGCCGGCCTCAGCACCTGCGCGCCGCCTGCGAGCGCTCACTCCAAGCCCTCGGCGTGGAGCGGATCGATCTGTATCAGTTGCATACACCGGATCCACGAGTTCCGCTTGTGGAGAGCGTAGGCGCTCTGGCCGAGCTGCAACAGGAAGGCAAGCTCCGGTGGGTTGGTCTCTCCAATGTTTCCGTGTCGGAAATCCGGGAAGCCGAGCGTGTTGTGCGAGTCACGACAGTGCAGAACCGGCTCAACCCTTTTTTTCGTGAGGCACTGGCTGGAGGCGTGGTCGAGTACTGCACCAGCCAGGGGATTGGGTTTCTGGCCTATAGTCCGATCGGTGGCGGACGTCTCAATCGAAAGTTGCCGGCCCACCCGGTGCTACAACCCATGGCCCGCCGGCTCGGTGTCACTGCCCATGCGCTGGTGCTCGCCTGGGTTCTCGCGCAGTCGCCGGCAATCATCGTTATCCCAAGTGCCCGGGCAGTGGAGCACGCGCTGGACAGTATCACCGCGGCGAGCCTCATTCTCTCCGAGAGCGATCTCTCAGCGATCACGGCTGCTGAATTTTCGCGAGCGTGATTGCCGGAGGGGCGGATCGTCCTCCCGTCATTGCCCTATTCCGGCTGCTTTCGTCTCACCACCACCGCATCAATGTCGCCCCCCACGTAAGCCCCGCACCGACAGCGACAAACACGACGAGGTCACCGCGCTTGATGCGTCCACCGCTCAGCGCAGCATCCAGAGCCAACGGGAGGGTTGCACCGGTCGTATTGCCATAGCAGGCCAGTACTGAGACGACTCGTTCATGAGGCAGGCCGAGCCGCTCCGCGACGGCATCAAGTATTCGCTGGTTGGCCTGATGCGGTATGAGAACCGCCAGATCGGAGGGGGTGAGGCCATTCCTGCTCAGCAGCAGCTGCACGCAGTCGACCATCTGTGATACTGCGAACTTGAACACCACTTTCCCATTCTGCTTCAGAAAGTGTTGTCGAGCGGCGATGGTGGCCTGGCTGGGTGGCAGCAGGCTTCCGCCGGCAGGCATCAGGAGATCGTTCCGTCCGCTCCCGTCGACCCGGTGGTGGAAGTCCAGTATCCCATACCCCGGCTCGGCGGGCTCCAGCAGCACGGCACCTGCTCCGTCGCCGAAGAGCACGGCGGTCGTGCGGTCCTGCGGATCGATGATGGAGCTCATGAGGTCCGCCCCGACGACTACGACTCTGCGATGCGCCCTGGCGGCGACCAGCTGGGCTCCGACCGTGAGACCGTAGAGGAACCCGGAGCAGGCAGCGGAGAGATCGAACCCCCAGGTCCCGGAGAGGCCGAGCCGATCCTGGATCAGGCATGCAGTGGCCGGGAACAGCATGTCCGGAGTTACGGTCGCCACAATCAGTGCATCGATGTCGGTGGGTCCCAATTCACACCGAACCATGAGCTGACGGACCGCTTCCGTGGCCATGGTAGAGGTTGTCTCGCCGGGGCGGCCGATACGGCGCTCTCGAATGCCCGTGCGAGTGACGATCCAGTCGTCCGAGGTGTCCAGGCTCCTGGCGAGCTCCGCGTTGGTGAGCACCCGTTCGGGGACGTAGGAGGCTGCAGCCGTAATCGCGGCCCGTTCGAGGAAAGGTGTCTCTGCCATTGCTCGAATCTACCCGGACCCGGCCCTGGCACGCGTGGTCTCGCCAGTGTCACAATCCCGGGAGGGCGCGCGCCCGCCTTATATTTCTGCTATGCCACCTGTCACCCGCCGCAGGACCGTCACCGCCGTTGTTGGTGGAGTGCCTATCGGCTCCGCGCATCCTATCGTGGTCCAGTCGATGACCAACACCGATACGGCCGATGTCATGGCAACGGTCGCGCAGGTTGCTGATCTCGTACGTGCAGGCAGCGAGCTGGTGCGGATTACGGTCAACAATGAAGCTTCGGCCGCGGCCGTTCCGACGATTGTCGAAGCACTCGACCGGCAGAATGTCACGGTACCGATCATCGGCGACTTCCATTACAACGGGCACCTTCTCCTGAAGAAGTATCCCGAGTGCGCCTGGGCTTTGGCGAAGTACCGGATCAATCCCGGCAACGTGGGAGGGAAGCGCAGAGACGAGAACTTTAGATCGATCGTTGATGTCGCACTCGCCTGCGACAAGCCCGTCCGGATCGGCGTCAACTGGGGCTCACTGGATCAGGCGCTTCTGACCGCAATGATGGATGCCAATGCCCGCCGTGAGACCCCGCGCGAGACCCGTTACGTGATCATGGAGGCCATGGTCGAGAGTGCCCTCCAGTCCGCTGCACTCGCCGAGGCCACGGGCATGCGCCACGATCGGATCGTGCTCAGCGCGAAGGTGTCGGGAGTCCAGGATCTAGTCGACGTCTACCGCTTGCTGGCGAGTCGTTGTGACTACCCGCTCCATTTGGGGCTCACTGAAGCCGGTCTCGGAACCAAGGGCGTCATCGCGAGTACCGCTGGGCTCAGCCTCCTGCTGCAAGAGGGAATCGGCGACACGATCCGCGTATCACTGACGCCGGAGCCCGGGGGGGATCGGTCGGAGGAAGTTCGGGTGGCGCAGCAAATTCTTCAGTCGCTGGGGTTGCGCAGCTTTACCCCGCAGGTAACAGCCTGCCCGGGATGCGGGCGGACCACCAGTACTTTCTTTCAGCAGATGGCGCAGGAAATCCAGGAGTACCTTCGGGACAAGATGCCGCTCTGGCGAAACGAGTACCCCGGTGTAGAAAACATGAAGTTGGCCGTGATGGGTTGTGTCGTGAACGGGCCAGGGGAGTCCAAGCACGCTGACATCGGGATTTCCCTGCCCGGCACCTTTGAGGAGCCCAAGGCTCCGGTCTACGTGGATGGGCGGCTCCTCCTTACCCTGCGCGGCGACACTATTGTCCCCGACTTTCTCGGGATCCTCGAGGAGTACGTCGCTGCTCGATACGGCGCCGGGCTGCCGGCGCAGCGATTGTAGCTGACCCGTATGCTGCCGACCATTGTTTTTGCTCCTGAATGGCAACGTCCTTGCATGGGCCGGGAACAGGTATGACCTCGGGCTTCAGAGTGGCCGCACTGCTCCTGGGGGCGAGCGTTTCCGGGCTAGGCTCATCAGCAGCGCAGGAGTCCGGCCTCACGGTGGGAGCCCCTGCGCCTGCCGTAGTCGTGAATGATCTTGACGGCCGACCTGTAGATCTGGGCGCCTATTTGGGAAAGAAACCGCTCTTTCTCGAGTTCTGGGCCACGTGGTGCGAGCAGTGCGAGGAACTGCTGCCGGAATTGCGTGCGGCGCAGTCCCGCTACGGTGACAAAGTCGAGTTCTTCGGGATCAACGTGACGGTGAATCAAACGCCGGAACGCGTCAGGCAATATCTCGAGACCCGGCAGCCGGGCTTTCGAGTGCTGTACGATGATCAGGGCGTCAGCATTCGAGCGTACGACGTTCCGGCAACCTCATACGTCGTCATCGTGGATGGGTCCGGGAAGGTGGCGTATACCGGGATCGGGGGCGCCCAGAATATTGAAGCCGTGCTTCGCAAGGTGATCAGTAATTGAGCTTTTACGTCAGCCAGGATGGTATGATGCGATTTTCACATCCCCTACTCGCTCTGACCGGTCTGCTGCTGCTGGGTACTCCCTCGGCTGCTGCACAAACCGGATCGGGAACGATCCGGGCGATCCTCGAGGGCGGGCCCGATGTGGGACAGCGTGCCCCGGATTTCTCTCTGCCGTGGGCGAACCGAGACGGCGTCGGTCCCATCGAGTCACCGTATCAGCTGGCCAGCGACCGTGGCAAGACTGTCGTGGTGGCGTTCTACCCCAGGGACTTTACCAAGGGGTGTACGGCGCAGATGCGTACATTCGCAGAGCAGTATGACAGCCTCTTTGGCCCTGATGTCGTGCTGGTCGCGATCAGCACCGATTCGGTGCAGACGCACGGACGTTTTGCGGCGAGCCTTGGTCTCCCCTTCCGCCTGCTGAGCGATCCCGAGCAGAGAGTCTCGAAGCAGTATGCGAGCAAGCACCCTGACGGCTACAATCGCCGCACTATCTATGTCATTGGACCGGATGGGAGAGTTCGGTATCGGAACCTCCGCTTCAATCCCCTGGATCCGAAGGATTACGCGGACCTGCGCTCCGCAGTCAGGAGTACTACCCGCCGAAGCTGATCGGCTGAGAGGTGCATATCTCGATCCGCATGAGTCTCAGCCTGGCCGCTCTCACCTGCTGCGGCGCTGGTCCCCTGCTTGCCCAAAGCGTAGCAGATGACCAGGCCCGAGCGCGTATCTGGAGCCTGCGCGGGATCAGAGCCGAGTACTGCGTTCGCTTCCTGATCAAGCCGGACGCAGCTTCCCGGGAACTGAAGGACGGCTACGCCCTCGTGCGGGCCGACCAGGACCCGCAACTGCACACCGCATTGCAGCACACCATCAAGGGCCAGCCGGAGTTCGCCAGTTGGGTCCCGTCCCGCCTGTGCTTCTACTTCACCGACACGTTGCAGCTAGACCGGCGGCAGTTCATCGAGAAGGACAGGCGGAAACACCAGATGATTGGCGTATGGACGCTGGCAACCCGAGACATGAAAACCGGTACTCGGCGGGATGTGGCGATCGACATATACGCCAGCAGAGGCAACCTGATTCGGGCGGCCCAGGGCACCGGTGTTCGATTGCGCGAGGCTGAATCCATTTTTACCGGCTGGGCCGACACCACCGCTGATACTCACCAGGCCAAGTTCGACAAGACACTCGTGATCTGGCGGGGAAGACCGGCCGGAGACAGCAGCCGAGTGGCTCAACCGATCGAGGAATCCTGGTCAGTCCCCGGGGTCCGTAGTAGCGCCTGGTCGGCGCGGCTGCTGATGCGGCCGCAGTGGAGCCGCTTGCTAGTTGGGTCGTTAACCGTGGAAGGGAAGGGAGATCTGGCCAAAGTCCTCCAGGCATCCCCCATTCGTTTCGTTGGCCCGCTCTATTGGGGCGGGTCAGCCGAGCTGCGCTTCAGTCGTTGATCCGCTCTGCTTCAACTCACTGATCAGTCGCCGGAATAATTGCAACCAGGCCCCCCGCCATGTCGTGATGAGATTGCATCGCGGCGCGATCTCTCGCACCCCCGTAAGCACCTGACGACCGACAACAAACTCGCGGCCAACTCGCCTCAAACTGAGCCCAAAACCGGCTCAGTTGGCCCCCCGGAGCCGACCTGGGGTACCCCCATTCGAAGGCAATGTCGAAGATGTTCATAATTAGAAAGTCTGCATAAATAATTGCGGCAAGGCGACACTGTCGTGGTTCGGCGATATAGCTTTAAGTCTCCCTCATAAGTCTATACAGCGGCTCGGCTTGTACGGTTGCTGCCACTTGGATGTTGAGGATGAGTTGAAGCTTTTTCTGAGGTTTTACACGCAAATAAGATATTCACTTCCCGGGCTTTTCCACATGTGGAAACCGGCTTTCGGGTTTGCTCCGCCCTCGGACAGGAGCGCTACAGCCGCTGGATTGGAAGCGACCCTGAAGACCTGGCGCAGGGTGGGAGGATTCGGAGGACGGAATGCGTGTTCGCTCTGAGCCGTGCACCCCGCGCATGCTTCGGGCAGTCAGGTGAAGAAGAGGTCGTCATGCAGGGGTGACCCGTCTCCATTAGACTGATGCATGCCTCGTGCACCCCTCCGTCGTACCAAAATCGTCGCGACACTCGGACCGGCTTGGGAAACCCCGGCACAGATGACCGCTCTGCTCGATGCCGGAGTCAATGTCGTGCGCATCAATGCGTCGCATGGCACACCGGAGATTCGCTCGCGGTGGGTGCACCAACTCCGCACGGTTCTGGACGGACGCCGTGACGCGGCGGCGGTGCTGCTCGATTTGCAGGGCCCACGAATCCGTGTGGGGAATCTGCCCAGCGCCATCCGCCTGGAGCAGGGCCAGCACGTG